>JBDTEI010000105.1:0-3789 GCA_039922675.1 Microcoleus sp. | reverse complement strand
AACCAGCAGATTTTGCTGTATGCTAACTTGCAAAATCAGCTCGGATTAAACCAGCAACAAGCGCTGATGGCTTCGGCTCTGAGTCAAGCTCCCCGCTATCAAGGAATGCTGACTCAATTGCAGCAATTGGAAGGGCAAATTGCGATTAACTCGGCTACATATACAGACAACTCTCCGCAAATGCAATTGTTGCGAGATCAGCGCAAAAACTTGATTCCTTTGTTGAAGAAAGAAGCCCAACAGGTTTTGGGAACTGATTTGGCTAAGGTGAATTCGCAAGTGCTGGCTTTTCAAGATCCGGTGCGGATTAAGTTGATCGAACAGTTTATCGGTACAGCTAATTCAATCCAAGTGTTGAGGGTGCGGAATCAGGTTTTGGAACAAGCTGCTAAACAGTTGAATCAATATTCTCAAGGATTCCCGGTGATTTTGCGACGCTATTCTGATTTGCAGCGGGAGGCGGAGTTGACTAACAGTACGCTGAATAGTTTGGTGACAAAACTGCAAGCTTTGCAGCTTGAAGCTGTGGGCAAAAAAGAGGTGGCTTGGGAAGTTATTGCTAAGCCGGAAATTCCACGCTACAAAAATGGCGAGTTGATGGCTGTTGCTCCGATTATGCCTTTGAATTTGGCTTTGGGAGGATTGGCTGGTTTGCTGTTTGGGATGCTGGCGGCGCAGTTGGCGGAACGGTTTAATAATAAAACTGTGTTCAACTCTCCTGAGGATGTCAAACATTCGATTCGGTTGCCTTTGTTGGGGGTAATTCCTGCTAGTGATAAAATTTTGAGACTGCCACCTGCGGAGACAACTACTATTGATGTGGGAACTTCGCCGGTGCCGACGGATGCTTTTCAAGAGGCTTTTCGATCGCTCAATGCTAATATTCGGTTGTTAAACGTTGATAGTCCGATCAATTCTTGTGTAATTACGTCTTGTCAAGTAGCTGATGGCAAGTCTACTGTGGCAGTAAATCTGGCGCGGGCGGCGGCGGCAATGGGCCAGCAGGTGCTGTTGGTGGATGCGGATTTACGGCGGCCGCAGGTTCACGAAATGCTCGGTTTGCCGAACTGGCAAGGTTTGCACAACGTGATTGCTGAGGATTTGAATGTGGAAGATGTGATTTTGCGATCGCCCCGCGATGAAAACCTGTTTGTGTTAACATCCGGGCCAGTACCTCCCGATCCTACAAAGGTGCTTGCTTCCCGAAAAATGCAGCATTTAATGGCAACTTTGGCAGGTCATTTTGACTTAGTTATTTACGATACTCCGCCGCTGTTGGGTTTGGCAGATGCGAATTTGTTGGCGGCTCATACTAACGGATTGATGCTGGTTGTCGGGCTGCATCAAACTGAGCGTGAGGCGCTGTTGTTGGCTTTTGAGGATTTGAAAATGGCGGGAATTCCACTGTTGGGAATGGTGGCGAATAACGATAAGGGCAGCAGGTATTACTATCAGTCTTACGTACAGAATTACATCGAGGAAAAGTCTGTTTAGGAGCGTGTAGTTACTCGTTTGTTACTCGTTACCAGGCTCTGCCTGGTAGCGGAGATCCGGAGGCTCTGCCTCCATTGTCGATTGTCCCAGCCGAGGCAGAGCCTCGCTTATATGGGTTCCCAGGCAGATCCTGGAAGTTGCCACTTTGATCGCAAATATAAACTTTAAAAACAAAATTTCTTAAGATTTGCAATTAATACCTTGCACTATAATCAAAAACAGAGAGATTTAAACAAATCCCGAGACTTGCAAGTTAGCAAAATCTAAAAGTATGGCTGGTAAATCTCAATTTTGTAATACATCTATACAACTCCAAAGCTAGCTTTAAAACTAGAATGGAGTTTTGTATTTTTTGAAAAGGAGATCGAACAATGGCTATTGCTACTATCAACCCAGCAACGGGAGAAACGCTGAAAACTTTCGAGCCGATCGCAAATGAGGCAATAGAAGCTAAGCTGGAATTAGCACAGCAAGCTTTTAACAAATACCGTTACCTGCCCTTTGAGCAGCGAGCAATCTGGATGCAGAAAGCTGCGGATATCTTGGAGCGCGATCGCGAAATTTACGCGGAAATGATGACGCTGGAAATGGGCAAAACTCTTAAATCGGCGATCGGCGAAGTAGAAAAATGCGCCTTAATTTGTCGCTTTTACGCCAAAAATGCTGCTCAATTCATGGCAGACGTACCCGCAACCACCGATGCTAGCAGCAGCTTTGTCCGCTACCAACCGCTGGGCGCTATTTTAGCCGTCATGCCCTGGAATTTCCCATTTTGGCAAGTTTTCCGGTTTGCGGCGCCGACGCTGATGGCGGGCAACGTGGGCTTGCTTAAACACGCTTCCAACGTGCCGCAGTGCGCCTTGAAAATCGAACAAATTTTCGCGGAAGCAGGCTTTCCCGAAGGAGTTTTTCAAACTTTGTTAGTGGGAGCCGACAAAGTAGCTAAGATCGTTGCGGACGATCGCGTAAAAGCAGCAACTCTCACCGGTAGCGAACCAGCGGGTGAAAGTTTGGCGGCAAATGCAGGCAAAAATTTGAAAAAGGTAGTGCTGGAATTGGGAGGAAGCGACCCATTTATTGTAATGTCCAGTGCCGATTTACCAGCAGCTTTATCAACAGCCGTTACCTCGCGAATCCTGAATAACGGTCAATCTTGCATAGGCGCTAAACGGTTTATTTTAGCAGAAGAAATCGCCGATGAATTTATCCAAGGATTTGTCGAAAAATTCGAGCAATTAAAAGTAGGCGATCCGATGTTGCCCGAAACCGATATCGGCCCTTTGGCTACCCCAGCAATCCTCAAAGAATTAGACAATCAAGTGCAAGCTTGCATCCAAGCCGGAGCAAAACTGCTCACAGGCGGCCGCCCATTGTCAGAGAATGCCGGCAATTTCTACTTGCCAACTATTTTGGCAGATATTCCGCCGGATGCTGCGGCGCGCCAACAAGAGTTTTTTGGCCCCGTAGCTTTAGTATTCCGGGTTACAAGTATTGATGAGGCGATCGCCCTGGCAAACAGCACATCCTTTGGATTGGGTGCTGCTGCTTGGACTACAGTAAGGCAAGAGAGCGATCGGTTTATTTCCGAACTAGAAGCAGGCGCCGTATTCATCAACGGCTTAGTAAAATCAGACCCCAGATTGCCCTTTGGTGGCATCAAACGCTCCGGTTATGGACGCGAATTGAGCATCGAAGGAATTCACGAATTTGTCAACATTAAAACAGTGTGGGTAAAATAAGTAAAGCTCGATACACTTTTCGCAAAAATCTAAATTCATCTGCGTTTATGGTGGTACGGGGCACGGGCATCCCGCCAGTTTAGGGTGGCACGGGCGGGACGCCCGTTCTTCTATCTCCGGTTATAAACTCAAATTCAGTTTTTTTGTGAAAAGTTTCCCGAGGGCGATCGGCTCAAAACTTTGTCAGCCTCAAAAGTTGTACAATAAATCCCGCTATTGCAGATTATTTGAGCAAAACAAATTCTGAATTACAAAGGAAAAAAACGGAAATGAACACAGCTCAACTTTTGGTCAAATGTTTAGAAAATGAAGGCGTAGAATACGTCTTCGGACTTCCCGGAGAAGAAAATTTAGAAATTCTAGAAGCCCTAAGAAACTCTTCAATTAAATTTATTACTACTCGCCACGAACAAGGCGCCGCTTTTATGGCTGACGTTTACGGCCGCCTTACCGGCAAAGCAGGCGTTTGCTTGTCCACCTTGGGCCCCGGCGCAACTAACTTAATGACAGGAGTTGCTGATGCTAACTTAGACGGCGCTCCCCTAGTAGCAATTAC
>JBDTEI010000104.1:0-3140 GCA_039922675.1 Microcoleus sp. | reverse complement strand
CGCTCACTCCAGGGTTTCAGCGTAGTAAAGATAATACCCTGGTTAGAAGTGCTACCGCTAAAACCAAAGCCACCCACAGAGAAAGTCCCTAAAACTTCAGGAAGTTTCAGAATTTCTTTTTCAACTTTATCCATCACTTTCTGAGTATATTGCAGCGAAACACCTTGGGGGCCTTGAATGATTGTCAGAAAGTAGCCCTGATCTTCTTCTGGGATAAATGCTGTCGGGACTGATAGGTAAAGCCAAGCTGTTACTCCCAGAGAAGCGATGAACACCAGAGTCACAACTGTTTTAATTCCAACTAGAAATATCAAAAACTGCCGATATTGTCGCCGTGTCCAATCAATGACGGCATTAACGCGATCGAACACCCAACCCAGCGGGCCGCCAAACTTCTGTCCTCGGCGCAGTAAGAGAGCGGAAAGGGAGGGCGTCAGGGTAATCGCAATAAAGGTAGAAAGCGCTACTGAAAAGGCAATTGTCAGTGCAAATTGTTTGTAAAGTGCTCCCGTAGTTCCGGGGAAAAATGCCACGGGTACGAACACGGCCATCAACACTAGGGAAGTCGCAATTACAGCGCTAAACAGCTCCCGCATGGACTCGGAAGCTGCTTCGCGGGGATTCATCCCTTGGCGGATCAGGCGGTCAATATTTTCTACTACAATAATCGCGTCATCCACCACCAACCCGGTGGCTAATGTGAGACCAAACAGAGATAAACTGTTAATTGTAAATCCGAAAATTTTGATAAAAGTAAAGGTGCCAATCAAAGAGATCGGAATTGCGATCGCCGGAATGATCGTAGTGCGCCAGTCTTGCAAGAACACAAAAATCACGATTACTACTAGGACGATTGCTTCAAATAGCGTCTTCACCACTTCTGACATCGACTCTTCGACAAACAAAGTCGTATCTAGCGCTACTCGGTCTATCAACCCAGGCGGAAAACTTTTAGAGAGTTTTTCCATTTCTTTTTTGACGGCATGGGCAACATTTAAAGCATTGCTTCCCGGCAATTGATAAATCCCCAAACCTACCGCATCATTGCCTCTAAATCGCAGGAAAGAGTTGTAATTTTCGGCTCCTAATTCTGCTCTTCCGACCTCTTTTAACCTAACTAGGGTTCCATTTGCCTCAGTTTTGAGGACGATTTGTTCAAATTCGGCGGGTTCTTTGAGACGGCTTTCTGCCCGTAAATCTATTTGATACATTTGCCCCTTGGGAGCAGGTTCTTGACCAACTCTCCCGACACCAACTTGTAAGTTTTGTTCGTTGAGCGCCTTGGTTACATCTTGCACTATCAAACCACGAGCTGCTAACTTATTGGGGTCGAGCCACAGGCGCATCGCATAGCGACGTTCCCCAAAAATTCGCACGTCGCCAACACCTTTGATCCGCTTTAAAGCATCTACCAAATACAAGTCGGCGTAGTTGCTCAAAAATGTGGTGTCGTATTGTTTTTTTTCGGTAAATAAGCCGATCGCCAGCAGGAGACTGCTAGATTGTTTGGTAACTCTGACTCCCGTGCGCTGTACGACATCTGGCAGTTGTGGTTGGGCGACTGCAACTCGATTTTGGACATCGACGGCTGCAATATCTTTGTCGCGCGACGGTTCAAAGGTGGCGGTAATCGTGCTAGTACCGTCATTACTGCTGCTAGAAGTTAGATATTTTAGTCCTTCTACGCCATTGATTTGCCTCTCTAGGATGTTCGTAACCGCATTTTCGACAATTTCGGCACTCGCCCCGTTATAGTTGGATGTAACGGTGATTTGGGTGGGGCTGATGTCGGGGAAGCGTTCGATCGGCAGCGTGGGGATGCAGATTGCACCGACTAAAACGATAATTAAGGCACAGACGCTAGCAAAGACAGGCCGTTTAATAAAGAAATCTGCAAACATTATTTTGGTAATTGGTAATTGGTAATTGGTAATTGGTAATTGGTAATTGGTAATTGGTAAGTAGGTGGGTACAAATAAACATTAAATGGGTCGGGCGGGTTTTGCCTTCATCTTCTGGCTAATCTCATAGATTATTAGCTAAACCCGCCCCTACGTGCGATCGGGATTTAAGGATTAAAGGATGGACAGGATTAATTTTAGTCATCTTCAATTCAATCCTATTAATCTTCAAAACTCTGTAAATCCTGATGCATAAATTAATTTTTCCCACCTGCTGGTAATTTATTACCTTCCCCTTGCGTTTCTTCCTCTTGAGCAATAATTGGAGCGCCGTCCGTCAAGTTGAGAATGCCTGCTACAATCACTTTTTCTCCGGCTTGCAAACCTTCGATAACTTGATAATTGTTTCCCTGAATGGTTCCCAATTTCACTGGTTTTTGCCGCGCGATTAAAGGTGGCATTCCGGGTTTTTGCTGTTCCGGCTTTTGAGCTGTGAAGACAAACGTTTGCCCGCCCAAGCGAGTGACTGCGATGACGGGAACTAAAATTCCCGGCTTTTCTTGCCAGATGACTTTAGCTTTGACAAATTGCAGGTTGAGCAGTTCGCCGCTGGGATTGGGAAAGGTGGCTTTAGCTAAAATTGTTTGGGAATTGGGGGTGACGTTTGGGGAGATAAAACTGATTTGACCTGTGGCGATCGCCTTACCTTGATTATCCAGCATTTCTACTGGCAGCCCCAAGCGTAATTGAGGCTGACGCTCTAAAGGAATTGACAACCGCAAGTCGAGCAATTTGTTCTCAGTCAAAGTGGCGATGGGGTCGCCTTTTTTCAAGTAATCGCCCACTTTCACAGGTATGTCGCCGATGACTCCCGCGAAGGGCGCGATGACACCAGTTTCTTGGAGTTGTATTTCAAAACCGTGCACTTGAGCTTGAGCTTGGGCAACTTGCGCTTGAGCTTGATCTATCTGCTCTGTGCGGGTGCCGTTGGCTAACTGGGCTAATTTACTCTTGGCTTGGGCGACTTCGGCTTCGGCTTTGACTATTTCTTCTGGGCGCGCACCGTTTTGCAATTGCCGCAAAGCTTCCTGCTGCTGTTGCAAGGCTGCTGCGCGCTGCTGGATCTGGGTTTGCCTGTTTTTTTGCTGCTGCCCTAATGCCCTTTGGGCTTGTCGGAGGTTGGCTTTGGCGCTTTTGTCTTTTTGGATGTATTCCTGGAGGGTATTCGCGGACTCTGCG
>JBDTEI010000103.1:0-6335 GCA_039922675.1 Microcoleus sp. | reverse complement strand
ATACCCGTTAGCATATTAAAAAAAGTGGTTTTGCCCGCACCGTTGGGGCCGATCAAACTGGCGATCGAGCCTTTTTCCAAAGTTAAACTAACCTGGTTGACTGCTGTCAAACCACCGAATCTCATTGTAAGTTGTTGTGCTTCTAATAGTGACATTTTGGTATGTTTCCTAATATTAGTTTTGAATTTCTATCGTAGGGTGTGTGACTGCAAATAAATTTAGGGGGAGTCTAGCAGGCTTCTGGCGTCACGCACCTTTCTGAATATATAAGGATTTGAGCCTTGAATTTGTGATGGTGGGTAGTTTTTGTTACTTTGCTTTGGTAAGGTGCGTCAGCATAATATTGTTTGAGTTGAGTCAAATCTCTGGACTGACGCACCCTACAGAATTTGATAACTTAAGTGTAAAGCGGGGCAGTCTCTAGATTCTCTTCGGTTCTAAATTCTGCAACAATAAAAGCAGTACCAGTTACATTTTTCATTGCTAATCTTTCACCTTTGCTATTGACTTCTGAAATCGGCTAAAGACTCATTGCTTGCTTCACCATCCGAATGCAGTTCTGCTTGGTGGATTTTATCGGGAATCAGCCCCTCTGGCCGCACGATCATCATGACAACTAGGGTCAAACCGAATAGAAATAAGCGCATTTGAATCGGGTCTAAACTGGTGGCTAGAAAGTCGGCTAACTGGGGAATTGCAATTCTGGGAAGTACAAAAGTATTCAGAAAACCTTTGAGGACTTGGGCGAGTTGGGGGAGATAAAGCCGATCGGCAGACATGATAATAATAGCGCCTAAAATCACCCCGGTCATGTTGCCCAAACCGCCTAAAATCACCATGCACAGGATAATCACCGACACCGAGAAATCGAAGACGCTGGGAAAAACCGCGCTGATATAGGCAGCGTAAAATGCGCCTGCAAACCCCGAAAAGGTCGCTCCCATCGCAAAAGCCGAAAGTTTGGTTTTGACGAGGTTAATGCCCATTGCGCTTGCCGCTAATTCATCTTCGCGCATGGCATTCCATGCCCGTCCCAAGCGGGAATCTCGCAGCCGTGAAATCATGAAGTAAGCGAAGACGACTAGCAGTAAAATTAGGTAGTACCAGGGAAAGTAGTTGCCGGTGCTGAATGTGCCGATGATGGGGAGAGATGGACGCGCGATCGGGTTGATGCCCGCTTCGCCGCCTGTCAGGTTAAAAGGTCGATCGCACCCAACCAGGCACAGCACCAATTCCGGCTTGCCCAAAATTGAAGCGACAATCTTTGAGATTGGTTCGTCGATCCGAATCTCGGTTAAATTCCGAAACACCACCGGTATAATTTCGCCAAAACCGAGGGTAACAATTGCCAAATAATCGCCCTTGAGTCGCAGTGTGGGAATACCCAGGATAACGCCCGCAAGGCCAGCTACACCGGCGGCGATCGGCAAAACTATCCAAAAATTCCAAGCAATATTTATTTGCCCGGAAGATAGCAAAGCCGTCGTGTAAGCGCCGATCGCAAAAAACGCCGCATATCCCAAATCCAACAAACCCGCAAAACCCACAGTAATATTCAAACCCAGGGCCAGCATAATAAAGATTTGAATCTGTACTACCGTAGCAATCCAACCGGTTTGAGCCTGAAGATCGATAAACGGAAACAGAATTAAGATAAAAGCTAATGTCACCAGAGTCGCCAGCCGTTGGCGTTCTCCCTGCAAACCCTGCAAAGCACCCATTAATGTAGCTGTCAAAATTGCGATCGCCAAACTGCAAACACCGTACAGCAAAGTAGTCGGCAAAGCAACAGCAGATTGACCGGAAAAAGGTCTAACTAAAACCCCTTCTAGTACGCTAGCAACCAACAGCCAAACGCCCAAACCCAAACCTGCGAAACTACCGACGGTTGCACCCATTTTCGGGCTGTGAACCTTTTGCTCTTGACAGCTAATGAAGCCCGCAGCCGTACCCATCAGCCACCCGATGACGGTGCCGCTCCAACCGCCGAATAACACAACAGTCAAAAAGGCGATCGCCCCTAATATACCGCTTGATTTAATTGCTTGGATTATCTTGTTTGACATAGGTCAGAAGTTATTGGTTATTGGTTATTGGTTATTGGTTATTGGTTATTGGTTATTTGTTATTTGTTATTTGTTATTTGTTATTTGTTATTTGTTATTTGTTATTTGTTAAATTCCGATTATCGATTACTGATTACCCAGGAACTCGCTCGACTGCTGGTTTGGGAAATTGGCGATCGGGCTAGCTACAGTTTAGAATACTTTGGCTGCGATTCTTTCAGCCGAGCGCTCGAAAATTGAAATATACTGGAACTGTTACCGCAACACAATTCAAAAGGGCGATCGCGATATGGTACAAGCTCCTCAAAAAACTATCACCCTCGACGAGTTTTTGCAACTGCCAGAAACCAAACCCGCTAGCGAATACATCAACGGTGCGATCGTACAAAAACCCATGCCCCAAGGAAAACACAGTACAATTCAGGGAGAACTCATCACGAGGGCTAATGCAGTAGGCAAACCTCAGCGGATTGCCTGGGCATTTCCAGAACTTCGCTGCACCTTTGGCGGACGTTCTATTGTTCCCGATGTCGCGATTTTTGTTTGGAATCGCATTCCCATAGACGCTGACGGCGAAATTGCCAATACATTTAACGCTCACCCAGACTGGACAATCGAAATTTTGTCGCCCGGACAAAGCCAAACCAAAGTCACCCATAATATTTTGCACTGTTTGAATGCCGGTTGTCAGATGGGGTGGTTGCTCGCTCCAGATGAAAAAAACATTTTAGCTTATCCCGCAGGGCAGCAGCCTATCGCATTGCAAGAACCGACAGATATACTTCCGATGCCCGAATTTATGCCCCAGATGCAATTGACTTTAGGCGAAGTTTTTGGCTGGCTAAAACCTGGCTTTAGTATCGAACCGAAAATAGTGGAATCGAGTAAATAATAGGCGATCGCGTATACTCATTTCTCCATTTACGCACTACGCTGCTCACTGCGATTTTCCTCAAGGGCGATCGGGATCAGTTGAACATCCAATCGCTGATTGAGCGCACGCGCAATTTTTTGCAGCATTAAAAGCGAGTGTTCCTCATACTCAGCATCTTCAAGCTCCGCGATCACCGACTGTTTTGTCCCAATGCGATCGGCAAGTTGCTGTTGGGTCAATCCTGCTTGCGTCCGAGCACGATAAATCAGTTGTGCAAGTTCTGCATTGAAAGAGGATTCCTTAATCATTTCCTCCATTTCAGGATCTTCAGAGGTCATTTGTTGAAGGATCTTCAGTGCATCATTCGTCTTCGCCATCTTCTGTTTCCTCCACATAGGTATGAACTGCTGGATTGGCTTCAAATTGAGCCTTTTGCTGAATTGCCCGCTCAATCTCTGTATCAGGCACTTGATCCTCATCTTTTGTGATGGCATAAGCCAAAATTGCTACATTCTGCCCAGAAAAGAAGTACAAAATGCGATACTGCACTCGGAGATGCTTTGCCCGTAATTCATAAATTCCGTCACGCAGGTAATCTGCCACAGGTCGTCGTAACTCGTAACCTGTACTTGCTAGTTGTTGAATTCGCGCAACACAGTTGGCATAGCCTTTGCGATCGTGCTTCAGGAGTATCTTAAGCCATTCCAGAACTGGAGCCACGCCTTCTCGATCTTGATAAAAAATAACTTTTGTTTCGGGCACAGTTTTCGACCCTCGTCATCCACATTTACTTTATCACAATATTGCTGCTATAATTAGCAGATTTGGTTCCCATGCAGAGCCTTTAGACATCAGTTCCCAGGCTCTGCATGGGAACCAGTTAAATTGCTTGAATTATCTTGTTTGACATATTCCCCTTTCTCCATTTCCAAATTACACCTTCTCCTGAACATTCTCGCCCAACAAACCTCCAGGCCGAAAAGCCAAAATCACCACCAAAACCCCAAACACCCAAGCATTAGTCCAACGGCTCGACAAATACTGATCGCTCAAAGACGAAAGCACCCCAATCAAAACCCCTCCCAACATCGCCCCCACAATATTACCAATTCCACCCAAAACCGCCGCCGTAAAAGCCCTCAACCCCGCCGTAAAACCCATCGTAAAAACAATAGTATTGTTGTACAAACCTACCAGAATCCCAGCCGAACCAGCCAAAGCTCCCCCAATCAAAAAAGTCAAAGCAATAATCTGATCGACATTAATCCCCATAATCTTAGCAGCATCGCGGCTTTGAGCAGTTGCCCGCATCGCCTTTCCGAGACGAGTGTACTGCACAAACACATGAAGCAAAACCATCAATACAACCGCCACCACTAACACAATTAAATCCTTAGTGGTAAACACAATACTCGTTTGAATTCCCAAAGCTTTGAGAATATCAACTCGCGGCAACAAATCGGGAAAACTTTTCGGAGCAGCAGAATTAGAACCCATCACCGGAATAAAAGCTTTCAATCCTCCCCAAAACAACCCCATATTTTGGAAAATAAAGGAAACTCCGATCGCCGAAATTAAAGGAGCTAAACGCGGAGCATTACGTAAAGGTCGATAAGCGTACTTTTCCACAACCATATTTAGTCCAGCACAAAAAGCCGAACATACAATTAAAGCAACTAACATCACTGGTATTGCAACAGCTAACGGTGCGCCGTCTTGAATGCCAAAAGCCCCGAACACGGTTAGGGAAGCAAAAGCACCCAACATATATAAATCGCCGTGAGCAAAATTGATTAACTCAATAATGCCGTAAACCATCGTATAACCCAAAGCAATAATTGCAATCAGCGCGCCATTGACAAGACCAACTAATAATTGTTGAATCAAAACTTCAGGATTGCTGGCTATTTCTCCAATAATTTTTGGCAAGTCAAATCCGGCGATCGGCCCTAACAACAAAACTATATAAGCTACACCTAGATATAGAAGAATACTCTGCCATTTTTTCATATTTTTGGGAATTAGGGATTGGAAATTGAGAATTGGGGATTAGGGATTGGAAATTAGGGATTGGGAATTGGGAGTTGGGAATTGGGAGTTGGGGATTGGGAATTGGGCATTTTTCGTGTTCCGATAGCTATTATTTTTTAGCTATGATTTCTCAGTTATTACCAATCACCGATGACTAATGACCGATGACTAATGACCGATGACTAATGACCAATTCCCAATTATCCATTATTCCGCCTTCAGCGCGCTGACAAACTGCCACTTGCCGCCTTTAACAACATTTCCTGACATTGTAGTCAAGCTCGTGTCACCGTTAGCGTCAAAACTCCAAGTGCCTAGTACCCCGTTATAATCCTTAGTTGCCAAGACAGCATCGCGGATTGCAGCCCGATCGTTTTTGCAGACTTTATTAATTGCGGCGATCGCCACTTTAGCAGCTTCATAGGCGTAAGCTGCATAAGCTTCCGGTTCAGCATTATATTTTGCCTTGTAATTTTGGTACCACTTCGCGCCCTCACCAGTCAATTCTTTAGGAGGCAAGCCGCCAAAAGTAGCATAAACACCCTCGGCATCTTTGCCTCCTGCATCAATTAAAGCTTGGTCTTTAATGCCGTCGGGGCCCATAAACTTAACTGCATCAGCCGCCATCCCGACATTTCTCATGTCTTTAATTATTTGTCCGGCATTGCTCTGAGTAGTGCCGCCGAAGTAAATCATGTCTGGATTTAAAGCTTTGATCTTATTCATTAACGCCTTGTAGTCGCTAGCTTTAATATCAATTCCCTCCCGACCCAAGACTTGAATTCCCAACTTTTTAGCCGTTGCTTCAAAAACGTCAGCGATACCTTTCCCGTAGAGTTCTTGGTCGTCGAGAATAAAGACTTTTTGTACGCCTAAAGATTTCGCCCAATTTCCAGCAACAGAGCCTTGAAGGTCATCAGCAGGGACAACGCGGGTGAAATTGCGAGTGCCTGTGGGATAATAAACGTTGGGTTCTTTGGGTTCGCCTTTTCCTGGTTTAGTCAGTCCCGGATAAGTGTTGGCCGGACTGATCATCACGACGTTAGCTTGGTTGAGCACGGGAATGGAAAGTTTGGCAGCACCGGAGTTGTAGTGACCGATAGCGGCAACTACCGAACCGTCAGCGACTATTTTATTAGAGTTGGACGTTACCTGTGCCGGATCCCATTTGCCGGCGGCGGCGGTGGCATCATCGAGCACTTCGTATTCGATTTTGATTTTGCCGCCGCAAGCTTTCGAGTCGGTTTCGGCGAGTGCTTGTTTGATGCCGTTGACCATTGTTTGAGATTGACCCAAGGCGCTGCCTGTCATGGGGAGCATGGAGACAATTTTGACAGTATTTGGGTCTCCGGGGGTGCTGACTG
>JBDTEI010000102.1:0-3065 GCA_039922675.1 Microcoleus sp. | reverse complement strand
GTCCAGACACCAAATTAGCCGGAACGCCGTTAGGGTAATTTTGCGCGATTAAAGCTTGCAACTTTTGAACTCGATTTTCAGGATTCGGGTGAGAACTCAAAAACTCCGGTGGCGCTTCGCCATTCCTTACAGAACCGAGAATTTGCATCAGCTCAACCATACCTCTAGGATCGTAACCCGCCTCGGTCATAAACCGAAAACCGAGCCGATCGCTCTCAAGTTCATCTGCTCTACCGTACCGCAAACTAACAACTTGATTGACAGCTTGAGCAATTAATGCTGCTTGTTGTCCGCCACCGCGATCGTCGCTGGTAGCCACTCCAACCGCCGTCACCAAAGACCGACCAAGTTGCTGTTTTGCAAGGTGTTCCGCAGCGTGGCGCCCCACAACGTGACCGCTTTCGTGTCCCAGTACAGCAGCCAACTGAGCCTCGGAATTCAAGCGCCGCAGGAGTCCGGCGGTAATGAAAACTTGTCCCCCAGGGAGAGCAAAAGCATTGACAGTTTGGGCGTCGCGCAGCAGATAGAATTGAAACGGATAACCGGCTTTTTTCGCATCCGAACCGTTGACAACTTTTTCTCCTACTCTATTGACATACTGCTGAATTGTTTGGCTGGGATAAAGCCCGCCGTATTGAGCCGCCATTTTGTCTCGCGCCTGCAATCCCAAAACTATCTCTTGGCGGGGAGAAAGCTGCACTCGCTGTTTCTCTCCAGTTACGGGATTTTGTACGTTACTGGTAAAATAGGTGATTGCCCCAAAAAATGCCATTAATAAGCCGATCCCGAATCGGAATAAAAATCTATTCACAGTCGTTTACCTAAAAAGTTTAGCCAGTACCCTACCACACTAACAGCTATCTCCACATCTATCTGAAGTATCAAGAATCGCAACTTGTGAAATATTTTTTTGGATGATTTGTGAACAAGGCTTTTTTTACGAACCGCTTTCGCGAAAAATAGACGAGACACCTGTTCCACAAAGGAAGAGCAAAATAGAAGAGGATGATAGTTGTCAATGGTTGGTTAGTAGTTAATTAATGGTTATTAGTTCATAATCGCTTGAAGATTATCTCGCTCTTCCTTCTTCCTTCTTCCCTCTTCCTTCTTCCTTCGCAATATGTTTCAGACTACCCGCCGCCGCCTTGCTATTTGGTACACTGCTGTTACTGCTGTGTTGTTACTTGTATTCGCCACGGGTTTCTATTTCTACGTCCGCAATACTTTAATCGATCGCATTGACGACACTCTCAATCACGTGGTCGAAATAGTTGAGCGCACTCTCGTGATCGAACCGCTAACTTCCCCGACTGCGAGTTCTAAAACAAAGTTGCAAGTGAACATTCAAGCCAGTTTTCGAGACAGCAGCGATGCTGTAGAAGATGACCACATTGATTTAGAATGGTTCAGTCCTACGGGCGAGTTGCTGTGGTCTACTTTGTCTGAACCGCTGAATATTCCGATTAACGCTAAGCGCACCGGCGAAACCGTTTGGGTAATTAACAATAAGTTGCAGTCCGATCAAAACAATTCTCTCAGACAAGTAACGCAGCGTGTGGAAATCGGTCGCCAAGTTTTGGGATATTTGCGAGTCAGTCATCCTTGGTTTGAAGTGACAAAACCGATCCGCCAATTAATTTTTGATTTGATTTTGGGGACTGGTTTAACTTTAATTGGCGTGGCGGCTATTGGTTGGTTGCTGTCGGGATTGGCGATCGCACCTGTGCGGGAATCTTACGGCCGTCTAAAACAGTTTACCGCCGATGCTTCCCACGAACTCAGAAATCCGATCGCCACTATTCAACTTAACGTACAAGTAGCTTTGGCGGAACCGGATATCGAACCGCAGCAACACCAACAGCTACAGGTGATCGAACGCCTGACGCGCCGTTTGGGGCGGTTGGTTGACGATTTGCTGTTTTTAGCCAGACAAGACAGCGGTATCCTACAGCAGCAATGGGTTGAAGTTCCCCTCGACGCTTTGTTGATAGAAGTAATTCAGGAACAACAGGCGATCGCCATTAGCCAAAATCTCTCTCTTTCCCTCGAAATTATCGATTCCCCCAACGCTGAAGATAACTTTACAGTTTTGGGCGACTGGGATCAACTAGCGCGAGTATTTACCAATCTCGTCAGCAACGCAGTGCAGTACACGCCCTCTGGTGGCGAAATTGAAGTAGAATTGCAAATTGCAGTCAAAAACAAAAGAAATTCGTCCGCGCTCAATTCTCTACTGCAAATCAAAGTAACAGACACCGGCACCGGCATTTCCCCGGAAGCGCTACCGCAGTTGTTCGATCGATTTTACCGCGCCGATCCCGCCCGCACCCACAGCAGCGCCGCCGGTTCCGGTTTGGGATTAGCCATCACCAAAGCGATTGTCGAAAACCACCGCGGCCAAATCCGCATAGACAGCCAAGTCGATCGGGGAACCGCTGTCACCGTCACCATCCCCGCCCACAAATCAGCAGAAATCAGCCTCTAAACCTCTCTTCCCCTCATTCTCCGCGTCCTCTGCGCCCTCCGCGGTCAAAAAAAATCTACCCCTCAAACCCTTATTCTTCCTACCTCGCACCCAAACCCAGCTATTAAAATTCAATTCGGGCATAGATTAACATAAACTTTGTTGGAAATCTCGATCGAACTTGTGAGGAGTTATTTATGTTTCGCCACAATCTACCGTTGAAAAAAATCAGCTTACTAGCAGCCACCTGCGGGGGTTTACTCGTCAGTATCGCGACACTTTCCCAAGCAGGCGGCCCCCCGCCCCAACAAGGAAAACCCGTTTCCCAACCCACTCCCGCAGCCACTCCCGCTGGAAAGCCCGTCAGCGAACCGATGCCCACTGTCAGTCCCAGCCCCAACGGGATGCCCTCAAAACCCACAACAGACGCGCCTCCCCGCTTCCCGCTGCCGAGTGCGCGAGTTACGCCGACAGAGGGCATGGTAGTAATTAAACTGGTGAATACCACCAATGCAGTCATCAATTATCAAATCGTAGGCGTGACTCCACCGCGCACTCTGGGCGAACAATCGGAAATTGTGCTTCAAAACATCAAAGTACC
>JBDTEI010000101.1:0-5443 GCA_039922675.1 Microcoleus sp. | reverse complement strand
GCAACAATGGCGTAAAAATTAAAACTCCTAAGGTGTCTCCCAAATACCAATTCCACCGAATTGCCCAATATTCGCTCCAGTCAACTAGACCAGTTACACACAGGCGCAGCGTGCCGAGAGTGCAGTTTATTTGAGTGGCAACTACAGCACCGCAAAAGATTAAATTGACTACATCGATCAGCCGATCGAGTGAGGGGCGAAAATTGAGTTTTTGCAGCAAAATAAAGGCGCATAAAGCTTGCAAACAAGCACAGACAGCGCTAATAGTTCCACTTATTAAGGGTATATTGAGGTTGATAGTCTCGTAAAAGAATACACCTAAAGCTATTCCCGGCCACACGCGCCAACCAAATAATAAAACTGCGGCTTGTGCAATTCCTGCGGGCGGCCAGACGCAGGTAGCTAATTTATTTACACCTGGGATTGAAGATGCTATTTTTGCTCCTAAAGCGTAGGCAAAGGCAATGGCAGCTATTTTTGCTAAATATTGCCAATTTATAGATTGAGCAAATCGCAGCAACTGATTTTTGTTTTGGTTCATACTGATTTTTATATTTTCAACTGACCAACTTGATTCCTGTCAGAAAATAAGTTTTCATCTCACCTTTACCTTTGACTTCAATTGTGCCACGACTTTCTAATAAATACTTTTCCTGCAATCGCTGATAAGTTGCAGATGTGACTTGAATGCACCCCGGTAAGCCGTGGGATTCCATGCGGGAAGCGGTGTTAACGGTGTCTCCCCACAAATCGTAGATGAATTTTTTAATCCCGATGACTCCGGCGACAACTGGGCCGCTGTTGATGCCGATTCTGATGCTGACATCTTGATTTTGGCTGTGGCTGAAATCAATAATTGCCTGCTGCATATCCAGGGCCATTTGGGCGATCGCTTCTGCATGATCGCTGCGGGGCACGGGCAGCCCTCCTACTACCATATAAGCGTCACCAATCGTCTTAATTTTTTCCAATCCGTGCTTTTGGGCTAGGCGATCGAATGTGGAAAAAATGTCGTTAAGCAAGGAAACTAATTCCGGTGGAGAAATTTGGGAACTAATTTGGGTGAAACCGACTATATCTGCAAACAATACTGTTACTTCGGCAAAAGTATCGGCGATGATGCTTTGGTCTTGTTTGAGTCTTTCGGCGATCGCTTGCGGCAACACGTTGAGCAGGAGGCTATCGGATTTTTCTTGTTCTAAGCGCAAAGCTGCCTCAGCTTCTTTGCGAGTTGTGATATCTTCAACAGTACCTTCGTAATAAAGCAAATTTCCATGTATGTCGCAGACAGTATAAGCATTTTCGGCAGTCCAAATTATACTGCCATCTTGACGGTAAACTTGAGATTCAAAATCCGATACTTTACCGTTGGTTCGCATTAATTCTATGACTTCAGCCCGCTGTTCTGGGTCTACATATAGCTGGCGGTTGATATCAGTTAAATTTGCCATCAACTCCTCGCAGGAACTGTAACCATAAATGCGAATCAAAGCAGGATTGACGCTGAGATATTCCCCATCGGGAGTAGTTTGAAAGATGCCGACGATCGCATTTTCAAAAATGCTGCGGTATTTGGCCTCAGCTTGTCGCAGCGCTTCTTCAGCGCGCTGGCGTTCCCGCGCTTCCACTGCGAAAGTTACAGAATCTGTTAGAGAAACAGCGAAACTTTGTTCTTCAATAGTCCAATTGCGGGGCATTCCTACGTGTTCTAAACAGAGAATTCCTGCTATTTTTCCGCCTATTTGAATCGGCGTGTCTAGCATGGAAGTGATGCCCAACGGAATTAGGTAAGATTCCACAAATTCTCTAGTTCTAAAATCTTTTTGCGCGTCAAAAGCAGCAATTGCCCGTTCTTCTTGAAGTGTTTGAAAATAGACAGGATAGTCTGCTGCTGCTAATTCAATAGCCTTTGAGTGCTGGTTGGCGGCGCGATCGAACAAATCCAGGCACTCCATCTTAGATTTAGGGCGATCGTACAACCAGACACTCGATCGCGCAACTTCCAGAGTACGGCTAGAAGTTTCAGTTATTTCTTAAAGCGCTTTGGTTAAATCGCCTTGATTCAGCGCTTTATTTTTGGCTAAATCAATTAATGCCGATTTCTGTTTCTGTAGCTGAATTTCGCTTTGTTTCAGGGCATTTGTCCGCTCTTCTACTCGTATTTCCAGCTTTTCATTCAACTTTTGCAAGGCTATTTCAGCGTTGCGGCGATCGGTGATATCTGTGCCGATGCAGAGGATGCCCTGGAGTTCTCCCGCTGCATCAAACAGCGGTTTATTTGCCCAAGATACCCAAATGCGAGATCCGTCGCGCCGGATATTTTCATTTTCATAGTTAGTAAAGCGATCGGGATTTTGTAAAATTTCATTATAAACCGACTCTAAGTTATTCCCTTCGTCGTCGGTTTGGGGAAGAATTGTTCCCACTGCATTTTTTCCAAGGATTTCTTCCTGATTGTAGCCAAACAATATTTCGGCAAACTCATTAAAAAAAATAATTGTGCCGTTTGGCTTCAATTTAACAATAATACTGTTAGCATTCTCAACCAACTCTCGATATTTAATTTCACTTTCTCGTAGAGAATTTTCGGCTGCTGCGCGTTCGGCTACTGTCGCTGCTAATAACAGCGAAGTAATCGTAACTACAGCCATAAAAGCTTGTAACAATAAAATAGCCTGACTAATATTGTCGGCTTTGGCTATAAACGGGCCACCTCCATGAGAACTGCCTAAAATTGCGATCGTTGAGACAACTAACGATGCCAGAACGGCGGCCCGCTGACCGAACTGGAGCGCCGCCCAAATTATCAAAGGAAACGGCAAATATTCAAGGGGATAGCGAGAAATAGAAGCGTCATTTTTTGACTCAAATACAAACCAGCTCACCCCAATTAATAAGATCAACCATACTCCCCGCCAAATTAAATAATTTTTCGGAAGATGTGTTTGTATTTTTAAACTATCGGCGGTTACTTGAGGACGAAAAACAATCAGGATTAAGGGAGTTAAAATCAAAACTCCCATTGCGTCACCCAACCACCAATTCCACCGAATCGACCAATATTCTGACAAATCTACTTTACCAGCCAAATATATGGAAAGCGCGCCGATAGTACAACTGATTTGAGTAGAAATTAGACCGCCAAACAAGATTAAATTAACTACATCTTTCAAACGTTCTAGAGAGGGACGAAACCCCAGCCAGCGCAGCACAGTTGCTGCAAAAACAGCTTGCAAAATAGCTCCGACGTTTCCTCCCACCCAAATTGCAAATATCTGTTCGCTTGGGTTAACTAAATTGAGTAAAAATATACCCAAAAATATCCCAGGCCAGACTTTTCTGCCAAACAATAAAAGTCCGGCTTGGGCAATTCCTGCGGGCGGCCACACCGAGGAAGCAAAGGAATTGACACCTTGAATTGCAAATGCTAGCCTCGCCCCCACGGCGTAAGCGACTGCAACGATAGTTACTTGGACTAAGTACCGCCCTATTCTGGATTGAGGGAATCGAAGAAACTGATTGAGGTTCAGATTCATATCGAGTTTTAAGTTTTATAGAAGTTAATTTAGGGTGCACACTGCGCACTTTGCTAGCCTCAATGTAGGGTGCGCACCGCGCACCTTACCGTTATCAAGGCTTATTTGATGGCGGCATCAATCCACTGTTTCAAGGTAGAATTGACTTCATCAATCAGAATTTCATGAGATTTGTGAGTGGCTCTTTCCACGACTTCAACTTTGCCTGATTTCAGCGAACGACCCGGAACAATGCGATAGGGAATGCCGATTAAATCAGCATCTTTAAATTTAACTCCGGCTCGTTCGTCTCGGTCATCTAATAAGGTTTCAATGCCGGATTGGTTGAGTTCATTGTAGAGTTTTTCGGCGACTTCTACTTGTTGGGCGTCGGAAATATTGGGGATGCTAATGATGGCGTGATACGGGGCGATCGCCACTGGCCAGATGATCCCATCTTTATCGTAGGATTGTTCTACGGCAGATTGAGCCAGCCGCGACACGCCAACGCCGTAGCAGCCCATGATAAAGGGCATTTGTTCGCCTTGTTCGCTGGTGTAGCTGGCGCCCATTGCTTCGGAGTATTTCGTGCCTAATTGGAAGATGTGGCCGACTTCGATGCCTCGGGCGCTTTGCAAGGTTTGTTCGGGATTGTGCATTGCCCGATCGCCTTTTTGGGCCTTCCTGACATCTACTGCTAAACTCGGCAAGGGAAATTCTTTGCCCCAATTAGCACCGACAACGTGGTATCCTGACTCGTTAGAACCAGTGACAAAGTTTGTCAGATCGACGGCGGTGCGATCGACCAAACGCAAAAACTTAGAATTTACCTCCTTACTCCCAGCGATATAATCATCAGCAACATCCGGAGCCATATAACCCAGAGGCAAAGATTTAGCCGCCCATTTCCCTTGAGCTTCCGCATCAGGAACCGTCAAAAACAAAACAGTTTTAGCTTGATAATTCCCCGCCAACTTCGTCAATTCATTCAACAACTTTACCTGATTCACATCTTGGTCGCCGCGAATGCTTACCAATACCAAAACTGTGATGCCATTGTCGTAAACAGCCTGATAAAGCACATTTTTAACAACTTGCGTCGGAGAACATTTCAAAAACTTGCAAAGTTTATCAATTGTGTCAGTTCCCGGCGTTTCCCGCTTTTCAAAACTTGCAAATGGCGAAGTTTCAGCATCAGCAGGCATCGACACAGCCTTTTCCACATTAGCAGCATACTGACCGTCTTCAGTATAGAGAACTTCATCCTCGCCCGCTTCTGCCAGCACCATAAACTCTTGAGAACCAGAGCCGCCAATTGCACCCGAATCCGCATCTACTGCTCGGAATTCCAAACCCGACCGGCGCAGCATATTGCTGTAAGCTTGAGCCATATCCTGATAAGTTTTCTTCAAGCTTTCTTCGCTCGTGTGAAAAGAATAGCCATCTTTCATAATAAATTCGCGACCGCGCATCAACCCAAAACGCGGGCGAATTTCATCGCGAAACTTAGTTTGAATTTGATAAAGGTGTACGGGCAATTGCCGATAAGAACGAATCATATCTTTAGCAATTGTAGTAATTACCTCTTCGTGAGTTGGGCCCAGTCCCACTTCTCGCTGCTGCCTGTCCGTCATAGCAAACATGATACCTTCAGCTTGAGTGTAGGTATCCCAGCGGCCGGATTCCCGCCACAAATCGGCAGGTTGCAGTTGCGGGAGGAGACATTCTTGAGCACCAGTCGCGTCCATTTCTTCGCGTACAATTTGGGAGACTTTTTTGAGAACTCGCCACATCAAAGGAAGATAAGCGTAAATGCCGCTACCGATGCGCCGGATGTACCCAGCACGGAGTAATAGTTTGTGGCTGGGGATTTCTGCTTCTGCAGGGTCTTCCCGCAGGGTGACGAAAAGCATTTGAGAGAGTCGCAT
>JBDTEI010000100.1:0-8275 GCA_039922675.1 Microcoleus sp. | reverse complement strand
AGGAATTCTCCTTTGAGGGGTCTGTCTTCTATTTCTAAGGCGATGGTTTGCGATAAATCTCCTTTTGCTACGGCCCGAATTACTCTGGCGGTTTCAGAGGTTGGTTGCACTAAATCTGTAATTAGGGTATTGACAGAGTTGACGCTAGCTGACCATGACCCCTCGGCGCTGCCAATGGTGGCCCGCTGGGCGATTTTGCCTTCTTTACCGACAACTGTGCCGATCCGAGCGAGTTCGGCCGCCATTCTCTGATTGAGCTCGATAATGTCGTTAAGTTCGTCAGCAATTTTCCCGGCTAGACCGGTCTGGTCTATGGGCATCCGAACTGAAAAGTCCCCTTTTTTGACAGCTACTAAGGTTCTGAGTAACTGTTTGGCATAACCATTATTGGAATTGGGGCTTGTTATCTGTGCAGTTGACATGACCGTTACCTTTGACGAGTTTGAAGGGGAAGGGGGGAATATTTTTGGGGATTATTGATATTATCGGACTAAAGCAGTGTCTGATTGCTTCTCTCGAAAGATGGATGACAAATTGCTGTTGTCAAATTTTTACTTATTGATTATTTTATACTGGTTAGCAGGCTCTTCTTGGTAACGAGTTAATTGTGGGGTGTCAGGAACAGGCCCGAAAGCCTGTTCCACCCTGTTCCACAAAGAGTGAATTTTATGGTGCGGCGGGCAGGATGTCTGCCCTACAGATTACCAACTGCGATTATTTCCAATTTTGCCACGAACTATTGAAAATAGAAGTACCCGGAAATGCGATCGGATTCTTGTTTTGCTGCAACCGCAACTGTAGCGCCTCTAAATTTGGCTCGCGGGAGGGCAATTCATCCACCAATTCATAGGGTAAAATCCCATTTTCTAGGGAAAAAGCGGCGGTAACTCCCGCAGCAGCCCCAGCAGACCATTCAAAAGAATGCACTCGATAAGCAGCAGCCGCTATGTGGCTAGTAGCAATACTTTTACCAGCGACTAACATATTATCAATTTTTTGAGGGATCATTGCCCGCAGCGGTATTTGGAACGGGTAAGCTTGTCCTTGGCCTTTGCGAGCGCCTTCGCGTTCGGTGTTTCCCGGCGCTTCCGGGGGGCTGTTGGTCATGCAGGGGTGAAAGTCGATCGCGTAATGACCGATACCCACACTATCAGGATAAATCGTGGCGCGCGATCGCGATTTTGTCTCCTCAACAGTCTGACTTCCCACAGCCAAAGCCGGCGCGTTCAAACCACCCACAGCCAACCACAAATCTCGGTATTCTTCCTTCGACAAATTCTCGCGGTAAAAATCCGTCCTAAAATCAGTCCGAGACATATCAACTTCCCACACAGTAAAACCTTGAGGCTGAGTCAAAGTCGGCCGCCCAATAATCCGCCGCCCCTCCCGTATATAAGGATATTTAGAAAGTCCGTGAACAGTCCCCATCGGCGAATCCAAACCGCTCAAAAAACGATTGTTTGGATTAGGCTTTTTAACTCCATTACCTAATTGTGAGTCAGTAGTTCCTGCTACCAACCAGTAGAAAAATCCTTTGGCATTTTCTTCTCCGTGGCGCAAAGTTTCCGTGCGCAAACCGCCCATCCAGCCGCCCGGTTGCAGTTGACCGTTTGCTTCCAATTGCGATCGAGTATAAATTAAATTATCCTCAGCAGAACCGGGACGGTAATCATTGCCCCAAGTCCAGTTTTGCATGGAAATATCCCCAGGATAAATCCGGAATTGCTTCGGATCGGCAGGGCGCGGCTCATCCGGTCTCGTACTCCTAATTTGGCGGTAGCTGAAAACTAGCGGAAAACTAGCTAATCTCGCTAATTCATAACTATAGTAAGGAGCGTATTGTTGATAGAAAGACGGCTGTTGCTGCTGCTGCGGTTCCTTGGTTGCCTCCATTGCAAAGGTGTAGGTAAAACCTTGAGTGCAATAAGGGTCGCCGGTGAGGCTACTGGAGGAAGGTTCGAGAGGGGATCGCGGGTCAATTCCGAGGCGGTAGGGAACATCGGCAAGTGCGATTAATTCGCCTGTTTCAGTCGCATCTACAACGAACCAATCAGCACCTCTATGTTTTGATTTTGACTGGTTAGGTGGTTTGGGAATAAAGCGGATAATAGTTTTGTTGAATCGCGCAGAATTTTCGTAGCGATAGGCATCTTCGATAGTTTGAGAAAGGGGTTGAGTATTGATGGGCGGGGTGTTGGCGGCTGGTTTGTGTTGAATGGCGATCGCACTTTTAATCTGTTGGCCGCTAACGGCATTCTCCGCCACAGCCGGAGTAATTGCTAGTTCTTTAATTACGGTATTGGGAAACCATTTCAGCTTACCATTGCCAGTTTTGGCAGCATCCTGCAAGATGTCAAATAGAATTTTGTGGCCGTCGTAGGGCATGAAACAGGAATAGCTAACCCAACAGCCGCCGGGATTTAGCCTCCCGTAATGTTCCTTGATTCGCCGCCGCAACTCTAGGTAGCCGCGGGGGTAAAATAAGAGCGATCGCTGAGTTTCTCTTTCATCGAGTGCGGAGGTTCCCTGGGAGGAAATTTGACCGCCCAGCCAGTCAGTAATTTCCGTGATGCAAACGGTGCGCCCCGCCAGCAAGCCTTCGTAAGCGGTAGCAGTACCTGCTAGCCCGCCGCCTGCTACGAGAATGTCGCAAGTTTCCTCTTTGTCGGGATTGCGCACAGGTGCGGCAAACGCTGGGGTAATAGCTGAGATCGAAGTGATGAGGCTGAGGGTGAAGGTGACGAGCGATCGACCTTTGAGCGAAAAAAATAGATACCGTCGCAGTTTCATCGGAGATTGTGGAATTAATTTAGACATAAGTGAACAACAATCATCGCATCCAAATGTTTATTTTGCAGTATACTGGTATTTCGCGGTGCTGTCCGAGAAAACTTGTTTTATATAATAGGCATTAATCACCTAAATAACTATAGGAAAGCCGGATAAACCTTATGCTCAGAATCGGGAAATTTTTTAGGTCATTGATTCCTTTTGATAGTTTAACAATTACGACCAGTTTAACTTTTTCGGAAGTTTTGCAGAGGTTGGACGAAGTTCTCACTCCTCCCAAACTTTTTAGAATAACTCTACCCTTCGGGCCACCACCTGCAAAACCTTATGAAGGAACAATTTCTGGCAATACCTTTAAAATCAGCCGCATCATCACCGGGCGCAATTCATTTTTGCCAATTATCAAAGGAGAAATATATTCTCAGCCGTTTGGTTGTTCCATCAAAATCAGGATGAGTTTACATACAATAGTGCTAGCATTTATGATTCTTTGGCTGTGGACAACTGGCTTTATTGGAATGTTTTCTTTATTTGCTTGGTACGTCGAACCATCCGTGGGAGCAATATTTTTACCGATCCTAGCAATGTTTTTTTTTGGGTGGCTTTTGTGCTTAATTCCATTTAAAATTGAAGCAAAAGCAGCTACAAAATTTTTATCAATTCTTTTAACATAAAAGATGCAGACGGCGGTTGAAACCGCGTCTATAAAAACAAAACCTGCCTCCGCAGGTTGAAGAGTGTAAGATTTAAAATAATCCGCGTTAATCCGCGTTTATCTGCGGTTAAAAACTCCAAATTTATGCGTCAAAACGAACTTAAACAAAAAATCAAACGAGGCGAAACAGTTCTCGGTTTATTTATGAACTGCGCCTATCCCGCATTCATGGAAATCTGCGGTCATGCTGGATTTGATTTCGCCGTCATCGACATGGAACACGGCCCTCTGCACCCACTTGCTGCTGAAGATTTGTGTCGCGCCGCCGACTGTAGCGGAATTGCACCGATTGTCCGCGTCCGCAAAAACGACGGGCCGCAAATTCAACGAGCTCTCGACATCGGCAGCGCAGGCGTTCAAGTACCTCAAATTGAAAGCAAAATTGATGCCGAAATCGCTGTCAAAAGCGCTAAATACAGTCCTCTAGGCACGCGGGGCCTTTCTTTCGCTACGCGGGCGGGACTGTACACCGCCGCAGGTGCAAATATCACTGACAAACTCAATGAAGAATCCTTGGTTGTGATTCACATCGAAGGGAAAGGCGGCATCGACAATCTGGCAGAAATTGTGACTGTGCCTCATCTTGATGTGATTTTTCTGGGGCCTTACGATCTGTCACAGTCGATCGGCATTCCGGGCCAAGTCCGCGATCCGCGAGTCATCGACATGATGCAGGAAGCAGTGCAAACCATCCGCAAAGCAGGCAAAGCAGCAGGTACTTTTGCCGAAAACCCGGAAATCGCCAAGCAGTGGATTGATGCAGGCGTTCAGTACGTCGCACTTGGGGCGGATGTTGCCGTCTTCCTGCGCGCCTGTCAGTCCCTGGTGAAAGCGGTGCGGAATTAAGTTGCTAAGTAAATCCACCTAATTAAACGTCCAATACCGATAGCTAAAAAGCTTGCTGTGTATGTCTTCTTGCCTCTTCCTTCTTGCCTTTTCCTTCTTCCTTCTTCCTTCTTCCTTCTTCCTTCTTTACGATATCTTTGCAAATTTTGTAGCTTTTTTAACCACACCTTCAAAAAACCTGAGCTAGACTAGAAGCATAAACCTCCTTAAGGCAAAACTGGGGAGGGGAGCAAGGCTTAAGGGAGAATAATCTATGAAAACGGTATTAGAATCCATTCAATTGGACTATGCTTTCATGTTTACTTTTAAAAAAGTAAACTCGATTAAGCTCGAAGGTTTCAAGCCATTTTTTAACGATATGCCGATCGATCCTTATATTAAAGGCAAGTATCGTTCGAGAAGATTGTCGCGGTTTGCAGTCAACGGAAATGAGTTAGTTAAGTTACCTCATGGCTATTTGTTCCAAAGCAAAGCATACAATCCGGTGGTGGGCGATATCCGGCGGGAATATGCCGAATTGGACGATCGGCTAATTGCCCTCGATAACTTCAAACAACTGATTTTTGCTTTTTTCGACTCCTGCAAAATTCACCCAGAAGCAGAAATCGGAGTACATCAAATCAGGACAAGTTGCTCGCCGAAAAATTTCGGCAACCCCGCACCGGAAGGCATTCACCAAGACGGTACTGATTTTATCGGGATTTTCTCGGTCGATCGCACTAATATTGTGGGCGGAGAAACGCATTTGTATTTGGCGAAAAAAGAGAAGACGGTTTTTAATAAAATTCTGCATCCGGGAGAATTGCTGTTGGTTAATGACCACGAGTTTTTCCACTTTACTACGCCGATCAAACCGGAATTGGAAGGAGTGGGAACCAGGGATGTCTTTGTGATCACTTCTCCGAGTTTGCTTACCGACTGAGAAGACTGGGCGGTTGAAACCGCGTCTACACGAACAAAACCCACTCCAAGCGGGTTGAATAATATCGGCGGTTGAAACCGTGTCTACACAAACAAAACTCACTCCAAGCGGGTTGAATAATATCGGCGGTTGAAATTACGTTATTTTCTTCAGTCTGCGGAGGCAGACTACCCTTCGGGAAGGCTAACGCCTACGTTTGTCTAGGCGCGGTTTCAACCGCCGTCTCATCTATCGAAACTTCCGTTCAGACTCTTGAATTGGAACATCATTAATGCTGGCTTCACGTCTTCGCATCAACCCATTTTCGGCAAATTCCCACTGTTCGTTACCGTAGGCGCGATACCAATAGCCCGAATCATCGTGCCACTCATACTCGAATCGAACAGAAATTCGATTATCTGTAAAACTCCACAGTTCTTTCTTTAAACGGTAATCTAGTTCTTTTGCCCATTTTCGTGTTAAGAAAGCTTTGATTTGTTCCCGTCCGCTGAAGAATTCGGCGCGGTTTCGCCATTGAGAATCTTCTGTATAAGCTAAGGCGACTCGTTCGGGATCGCGGGTATTCCAGGCATTTTCAGCAGATTGAACTTTGGCTTTTGCTGTTTCTAGGGTAAAGGGCGGTAGAGGTGGTTTGGTTTCCATCAGCTTTGTTGTTTGTGACTAGAAGGAAGGTGCGCTAGATTTGCGATTTGTGCGAAATAATTGGGATTGCCCTAGTATAGAACTCGAATCGCGATCGCTCCAAATCCAAAATCTAAAACTTGTACTGAGCGAAGCCGAAGTATCCAAAATCTAAAATTGCACTAAGTTCCTGCTTTCAATTGCTGCATAGTTTTCTGAAATCTCCTCAGCAGAAATGTTAGAAAAAGCCATTGAGCAAGGATTCCCAATCCTACAAAAGGTATTGCTGTTGGTTTGTCGAACTGCCAAAACCCATAGCCGAATACTGTCCAAAGTGTGGCAGTTGCAGGAATGCGATCGGGCCACAGTTCCAGCCGTAGGAGCAGTAGGGGAGCCAAGAACCACCCAACTATCGCTCCCCGAAGCGCAAAAATCATTGGATAGCGAATTTTCGTCGCACCAAGTAGTTGAACGAAAGTGGCGTAGATTAAGATCGTATTCGTCGTACACAGAACTAATAGACTTGTTTCTACAAGTTTTGTAGTGCCGATACCTATCAAAAATAACCAGGGTACTAACAGCACATTTGCCACGATGATCAGATGGATAACAACAGCCAGAAATACAGGGCTTCGATCCGACCAAATTAAGCTTGGCCAGCCCGGAGAGTGGTAGCGCGCCCAATCTAATAAAGCTTGGCGTTGAGGGCAAATCGCTGGTATTAAAACGAGCAGCAGGATAACAGTCAAAACGTACATAGAGATAGCTGCAAACCTGGCGTTATTCGCATCCGCCAAGCTTGCGGGTAGGAAAAAGCCTAGAGCGAGAACTTCTACACCAGCTAAAAAGGCATAACTTTGCCGTTTGCTGAGGGGGGTCGATCGAGGTTTGTTGAAATGCCGCAACAATATTCGCCACAGCAAAAAGGTAGTAGTGCCTAACACCGCTAAACTAAAAGCGTGAGAGACCAAACCTATTGTGTTAATCGGGAGCAAAAACCACGAAACAACAGAATGTTGGTGTCCTAAGATTTCTGGATTCGCCAACAGCGGCCGCCATGTGATGTAGATGTTCCAGGCCATGTACAATGGCGAGAGCGCGCAACAGGCGATCGCAGCAACTCCAAAGGCTGTTGCCTCTGGTGGCTTCCCCATTCTCTGTGTTTCACTTGACAGCCCGCAGAGCATCACTAGGCTGTAGCATATAGCGCATCCAGGTGCGAGCATCAGATAGACGCTAGCAATCAGGGGCAGCGAAACCCCCGCTTGCAAGCCGGCAAAGCAGTGCAGGGGAACCATCAGCCCTAGGAAAATATACAGCAGTACAGGAACGCCCAGCATTTTACCCAGCAGAATCTGCCATGCGGGACACGGACTCAGGCGAATGAAATTGAGAGTTCCCCGCTTCTGTTCCTGTCCGATGTCGTTGACAATCCAATAACTTCCGAGGGTAAATGTTACATAGGGCAGCATCCAAGTGATGATTTGCCACAAGTCCCGCCAGCGGCTTGCTGGGATGGGAGCGGAATTTGACCAGGTAATCAGCAGTAAAATAATTTGGAAGATGACCGAAAATGAGACCGCTGCAATGACTGTTTGGGGTTTGAGTCTACCGCGAAGTTCCCGCAGCAGTTGCGGATTCCAGTTACCTAAACGATCGATAAAAACTGAGTTTGTCATCGGGGAATAGATAGGATTGTTGACTGTTTCTGTTCGCTCTGCTGTCTGTTCCTCAGTCCCGGTAAAACCAATTCAAACTTTTTCGGTACTGGAGGCGGGCGATCGCATCTCACCCAGAAACTGGTTCATCCGCCATGCTATCATCAAATTTTTTGGTGAGTTCTTTGGTTTGGATAGCCGGAGTGAGAGCTGATAAATTACCCGAATATTTTCTCGGACAAGTCACCAATTGAACTTTAGCAGTGCGATCGTCCTGCTCGGAAGACGATCGCACGCTCAGTATAACTCCGAGGTCATCAGATTTGAGATCAATCCTCAGTATCGGGATCGATGCCCATTGCTCGCAGTCGATCGGCTAACTGGGCAGCTTTTCGCTCTGCTTGTTCGGCTTTTCGCTCTGCTTGCTCGGCTTTTCGCTCTGCTTGCTCGGCCCTTTGGAGTTCTTGTTCGACCCTAGCCCGCTCAATTTCAACTTGTTCGGAGCCAATTAACAGCAAATTCCCCTGGGAATCCCACCAGCGCAGCCAAAGCATTTCTTGATTTTGATAACTTCCCTGCCAAAGTCCCAATTCTACGTCTAATAAAGGAATGGGATAGTGACCGCGTTCGTTTGGCTCTATCCTGCGATACGCAAAATCTATCAGGTGATAGACTTCTAGCCTGCCAGTTTTAATTTCATAGATGCCGTAGTAAGGAATGCGG
>JBDTEI010000099.1:0-12781 GCA_039922675.1 Microcoleus sp. | reverse complement strand
ATCGGATTGATTACGATCGGTGTTAATAACTTTTACCACTCATTGATTCTGCTTGCGCTCTACCCTCAAGCTGAACCGAGCCAGCAGAAACAATATATGCTGGCGATCGAGCAGAATCAAGCAAACCTCCGAGAATGGTCTGATTGTGCTCCGCAGAATTTTCTGCATAAGTATTTGTTGATTAAGGCAGAACAAGCACGAGTATTTGGGAATGTGCTTGAGGCTATAGAGTATTATGACCAAGCAATTCAAGGTGCAAAAGATACAGAATATCTTCAAGAAGAAGCCCTAGCCAACGAACTAGCGGCCGAGTTCTACCTCGGCTGGGGTAAAGAAAAATTTGCAGCAAGCTATCTACAAGAAGCCTACTATTGCTATGCCCATTGGGGAGCAAAATCCAAAACAGATGACTTAAAAAAACGCTATCCCCAGCTTTTGACTGCTATCTTGCAGAGCCCACAGAATCGATTTATCCTCCAGGAAACTCTGATTTCAAACAGCAATCGCTCGTCTATTTCTCATCAAACCATCCCAAGCACTCATTCTAGCAGCAGTAGCATTTCTGAATCTCTAGATTTCGCCACCATCCTCAAAGCTTCTCAAGCTTTATCTGGTGAAATTCAACTGGATCAATTGATTTCCACCTTAGTGCAAATCGTGATGAAAAATGCCGGAGCAGATAAATGCAATTTAATTTTAGTAAAAGGTGAGAATTTAGTTATAGAAGCTACGGCTGCTTTAGGGGGGGAAATGACAAATAATCAAGCTGTCGCAAGGCGAATGATCCCCGTTGAATCCAGTCAAGATGTCCCTACTTCTATCATTAACTATGTGTCTCGCACTCTGGAGATTGTAGTCATTGATGATGCGTTCGCTCAGACTTCTCTAGCCTTGGATGCTTATATTCAAAAGCAAAAGCCCAAAAGTTTATTGTGTGCTCCAATCGTCAATCAAGGCAAATTAATTGGGATTATCTATTTAGAAAATCGGTTAACCCAAGGAGTATTTACGAGCGATCGTCTGCAAGTAATCCAACTTCTCATGGCCCAGGCCGCTATCTCCTTGGAAAATGCTCAACTCTATAACCAATTAGAGGATTATTCCTACACCCTCGAACAAAAGGTGGAAGAACGCACCCAGGAGTTACAAGAAAAAGCCACTCAACTCGAAGCCACCCTGCAAAAACTTTACGCGACTCAATCCCAGCTCATTCAAACCGAAAAAATGTCAAGTTTGGGACAGTTGGTTGCCGGAATTGCTCACGAAATCAACAACCCCGTTAACTTCATTCACGGTAATCTTAACCATGCCCATGAATATATTACATCCTTAATTGAGTTAATTGACTTATATCAAGAACTTTCTCCTCAAGCCCAACCCAAAATTCAATCTAAAATCGACGAAATTGATCTAGAGTTTATCATTGAAGATTTACCGATGATCCTAGTTTCGATGACGACAGGAACCGAGCGCATTCGCCAAATAGTCGAATCTCTGCGGAACTTCTCTCGGCTTGATGAATCTGAAATTAAACCGATCGACATTCATTCAGGAATTGATAGCACTTTATTGATTTTGCAGCATCGACTGAAAGCTAGTGAAAAACATCAGGAAATCCAAGTAATTAAAGACTATGGCAAACTCCCTTTAATCAACTGTTACGCATCGGCACTCAATCAGGTATTTATGAATATTCTGAGTAATGGCATAGACGCTTTGCGACAACAGGAGAACGGAGCTAATTTGAAGAAAAAACTGACTCTGATGCTTCAGACTTCGGTCGATCGCGATCACAACGCGGTCATTCATATTGCAGACAATGGTATAGGGATAGAACCGTCGGTGGTCAATAAGATATTTGAACCGTTTTTTACCACAAAACCTGTGGGAAAGGGTACGGGCTTAGGACTATCAGTCAGCTATTCGATTATTGTCGAGAAACATGGAGGTAGCATCGAGGTTAATTCAACGCTGGGAGAGAGAACAGAATTTACGATAGTCCTTCCTATTTAGTAAACAATTTAGGACACATTGCTCTCAACTAATTAAAAAGTCTTAATTGTAACTCGCACAACATGAAAATTACTATCGCAACAAGTTTACATCTCTCCTGATACAACCTCTGCGAAACCATTTACTCAGGCACTCGCACCCTAGTTTATCGCGGAATTCGCCTCTGGGACAAAAAACCAGTCATCGTCAAAGTCTTGCAGAACAAGTATCCCAGCTTTAGCGAACTCGTGCAGTTTCGCAATCAATACACGATCGCCAAAAACCTGAATTTTCCTGGAATCATTCAAACCTACAGCTTGGAACCCTACCAGAATGGCTATGGGCTGATCGTGGAAGACTTCGGGGGAATTTCTTTGCAGGAATGGACGGGGAAAGGGAAAACCGTGCCATCTCTGGTTGAGTTTTTCCAAATTGCGATCGCTCTCAGCAATACAAGCGAATTATGGTTTGTACTGAAAGGTTGATCGACCTGCAAACTGTCACAATTAGTATCAAAGATAACGGCTATGGCATACCTGAATCAGTAAAATCACGGATATTTGACCACTTATTCACTACAAAAGAAGTTGGCAAGGGAACAGGATTCGGATTGGCGATCGCCCGTCAAATCGTAGAAGAAACCCACGGCGGTAAGTTGAGCTGCAAGTCAGCATTGGGTGAAGGGACAGAATTGGCGATCGAGATTCCGGTGTAAAAAATATCACATTGCGTTTAGGCGATCGATATCCTTTCCGTTGCCATCCGAATCATAATTTTAGGAGTTCGCACTCCTAAAACACGCTTTTTACACTCATCAGGATGTTCACTTCTTCCTTCTTCCTTCTGCTATCGACTATTGCAGCGGCAAAAATACCGTCATCACCTCACCCTTGGACGGGCGCTGGCGAATTACCAACTTCCCGCCAGCAGCGCGAAATAAATTCTTAGTCACGCTCAAATTTAAGCTCAAACTTCCAGTCTCCGGCTGCACCATCAACAAAGGCCCGATCGATCGCAAAGGAGCATTTGCCTTAGCTGCAAAAGTCGAGTCGCGATTATTTTCAGGTAGGTGTTCCGATTCTAACTGCAACTTTAACTGATCGCCCGCCAAAGTCACCTCCACCTGAATCCGACTTCCCGACGGCAAAGTTCGAGTAAAATTCTCAATCAAATTAGTTAAAACCTGATCCAACATCGTCGGATCGCTGACTACCGCCGGCAACTTTTTCGGCACAATAACTTCCAAAGTGTGGTTGCGCTGAATTGCTTGTTTTTGCCAGCGGGGAATGCTATTTTGCAGCACTTCACCGAGGGACATTGCTGTTAGCTGCATCCCAGAATTTTTAGCTTGCGACATTTCCAATTCCACGGCGCGGAAAATTAAGCCGAAGCGATCGATCTGAGCGGTACACTCAGCATCAATCATTTCCAAACGCTTCACCACCACCGGTTCGAGTTTGGGGCGTTTCAGCAGCAGCCGAGTCAGGGTGCGAATGGTCGCCAAAGGAGTACGGACTTCGTGGGCGATCGCCTGTAGCAATTCCACCTCCTTAGTAGCGTGAGGAATTGGAGACTTGCACTTGAGATCTTGCCGACCTTTCAAACTATCATCAACTCTTTCATCCTTTACCCTACCCGCTTCCTCTTTCCCAACAGGCAAATTATTCAACAACAAGCGGCTGAACAGCGCGACTGTTTGATAGTTGGGAGCAACAGGCAAAAACTGCTGGAACAGCGCATCTAATTGAGTAGAATTATTAGTTAATTGATTCGCTGGCCAATTGAGACAGCCGTCTGTATTCGCAAGCAAACAGTCACTTTCAGTCACCCGGCGCCGCAAAACTTCCCAAGCTTTGGCGACGACTTGCGGGTCGAAAGAAAATAGAAAAGCCGGAATGCCCGCAGCATTTTCGCCCAAAACCATCACCAGACTAAAACTAGCAGTTAAAACCACACAAAACTGCTCATTCGCCAAAGGATCGCCGATCGCCAAAGCCAGCGCAGGCGCAGCAGCAGGCACCGATCTTTGCTCATCAGCGGCCGGTAACAAAGCTAAAGTTTGTCTAGCACGAAAAGACCACAAAGCTGCATCGTTGTCAGGAATACTGGTAAAAATCCAATTAGCAAAACCCGAAGCCACAACGGGCTCAGTCAAAACCGAAGATGGGCCCGACAAAACCAATCCCTGACAGGAATTGGGGATTGGGGATGGGGAGAGACAGTGTTTTTGCTTCGCGAGCATTTGATTCAAAGTTGCGATCGCCCCGTACCATTCCTGTTCAGCTTTCAGCCGAGAAGCCCCGCGGCTCCCAGGACACTTAGGGCGGCCGTTTTCCCTTACCAACCTCAGAGCCAAGGGACTGAGGTCATTTTCTAAGCCTTCGGAGGCTAAAATTTCGCTGATTGTCGGTAGAAAGTAAGTATTCACAGTAGTTATAAACCCACCTTCACCAGACATGAAGGATGAAGTATTTATTTATAGGAATGTTCAAGAGTAAGAATTCAAGCACCAGCAGAACCCAAAAATCCCGCATAATTTCTTGCGTCTTGCTCCTAACTCACAGGATATCCATATTTGTCAACTAACGATATTGGCAGAACCGTACCAATAAGTCGCAATCTCCGTGCTTCGGGCGATATTTTCCACGAACTGGCGCGATCGCCCTGACAAAAGTGCAAAATGAAATCAGTTAAACACCCTGCTTTCCCTATGCCCACCTCGATCGCCGACTCGAAAAATCTGCTGTCAGACTTAATGGCACGCTACCGCAACCAAGTAGATTATCTGGCAATTCGACTCGAAGAAGCCGAAGGAACCGACATCCTGCTGCGGGGCGAAAAAATTGAAACCCTCAGCGAAGGAGTGTCAATCGGAGGCCAAGTCCGAGCTTGTCACAAAGGCGGCTGGGGCTTTGCCAGTTTTAACCGACTTTCCACCCTCGCCGAAAGAATCGAAGAAGCCATCGCCGCGGCAAAACTGATCGGCGAAGAAGAAACGATTCTCGCGCCAGTCGCGCCAGTACAAGACATTTGCTTGCTACCCCTGACAGGAACAGACCCCCGTCTGGTTCCTCTAATTGAGAAAAAGCAATTGTGCGATCGCTACGCAGCCATTTTGCGCAGCATAGACCCCCGCATTGCCACCATCTCCGTGCGCTACGGCGACAGCACCCAGCGAATTATCCTCGCCACCTCCGAAGGCACCATGCTCGAACAAGGCTGGGCAGACATGGAAATGCGCTTTGCCGCCACGGCCCGCAGCGGGGAAACCGTACAAACCGGCCGGGAAACCACCGGTTCCCGCAAAGCTTACGAAGACTTAACCGAACTTGAGACCCAAGTTCGCAGCGCAGCCCAGCGCGCCGTAGACTCCCTAGCCTTGCCCCCCGTCCAAGGCAACACTTACACCGTCGTCATCGACCCAATACTCAGCGGATTATTCGTTCACGAAGCCTTCGGACACCTTTCCGAAGCCGACATGGCCTACGAAAATCCCGATATCTTGGAAATTATGACCCTCGGCCGTCAGTTCGGCCCGAAAAACTTGCAAATTTTCGACGGTGCGCAGCCACAGGGACACCGAGGCAGCTATTTCTATGACGATGAAGGCACTCCGGCGACTACGACTCAGTTAATTAAAGACGGCGCTTTAGTCGGGCGACTGCACTCGCGGGAAACTGCGGGTAAGTTGGGAGAAACGCCTACCGGTAACGCTCGCTGTTTAAATTATCACTATCCGCCGATCGTCCGCATGACGAATACTTGGATCGAACGGGGCGACACGCCGGTGCCTGACTTATTTTCTGGTATCAAAGAAGGAGTTTATGCGCGCAATTGGCAAGGCGGCATGACTAACGGTGAGATGTTTACTTTCAGCGCCGGTGAAGCTTGGATGATCCGCGACGGCAAACTCGACAATCCGGTGCGGGATGTGACTCTTTCGGGTAATGTTTTTAGCACTTTAGCGGATATTGAGGCGATCGGCGACGATTTCTACTGGGATGAATCCGGCGGCTGCGGTAAAGGAGGACAAAGCGGTTTACCCGTGGGCTGCGGTGGCCCGAGTTTGCGGATTCGCGATGTCGTGGTTGGCGGCGAAGCTGCGGAAGAAGATTAAATCTGCAAAAGTTTAAAAAATAAAGGTAAAGCGCAAGATTCCTACTCGCGCTTTACCTTTATTTTTTGAGTGCAACATTTCGCACCCGTTTGTGGCATCTGACATCTTGAGTACGCTTGGTCAAAAAAACCGGAATAGCGAACAATTATGCCTTGAATCGTCAAATATCGCTGAAAAATCGGTTTTTTGCTACACAGTACGTAAGTCCCCAATTAATGGCTCGCAATCTTCAATTTTTCTCTTTTTATCCCGATTTTATATTCTGCCATTTTCCCCCTAATTCCCTGCTGTTATCGCTTTTTTCTGCTTTATCTCCCCTCGCCTCGTCGTGGCGGCGTATTATCTTGATCTTTATCGTAAAAGCTCTGAGTGTCGGCTACGGCGGTGATAATTTTGGGAGCAGAGTTGTCTTGAGCAAAAAAGGTCGATCGAGTTTCTAAGCTTTGAGCGTTAACTGCGGTGCCGCTCAGTAACAGGCTTGAAATCAGGACAGAAGAGTAGAGGCGCATCATTGAGCTCCGTGTCGTATTTTCCACTTCTTGATACGCAGCCTCTACTCTGGTATCAGGGTAAAAAAGGTAAAAAAATTGAATTGCCGCAAAACCATCAATTAGTAATTGATCGCACCTACGATTTTTTGAGCTTTCGTCAACAGGGGTGAAACCCATCATCTAGCTCGTTTTTTCCCTCGTAAATTCCAGTTTCCCCCAGATTGCGGGCAACCAGCAGAATTCAACCCTAGAATCTGTTTAAAGGCTCTTCAAACAAGGAAAATAAAACCGCGAATTGTAAATTTTTACGATTCTTCAGATTGAATTCATAATTTATTGATATTTGGACGCAACCATTCAAGAATTACGCGCAGCGATTAAACAAACTGGGTTTTTTAACCGATATCGCGGAGTCAATCTCAAATCTCAAATCTCAAATCCCCAATCGACTCACTTCCGCATCTATCTGTAAAAATAGCGAGTCGAGGGTTGATGAGTTATCCAAAACAATATCAGCTTGTTGGCACTTGTTAGCTAGGGGCATCTGGGCATTAATGCGGGCATGAGCTCGATCGTAACTCAAGCCGTCTCGCTGCATCAGCCGTTCTAACTGCACTTCGGGCGAACAGTACACCACCCAAATTTCGGTACACAAGTCAGTCATGTTAGCTTCAAACAGCAGTGGCACTACCAAAACCAAAGTCAACGTGTCAGTCTGGGCCCAGAAACCTGGTTTTTTTTCAACCATGCTTGGTTCTAGCTGTCGATGGCGGTCAAAAAATCCGGTTTCTTGAGTTCTTGTACCTAAGTCATCTGTGTCTTGCGATACCAGATTTAATCCCGCAATGTAGCTTTGAGTTGCCTCAAATAACCGGTGGCGCACGTAAGGGTGAATCTGTTGTTCCAACCACTGACGTTCGGCTGGGCTACAAAAAATAATATTTCCCAACTCGGGCCGATTTAAATTGCCGTCGGGGAGCAAAATAAGGGCGCCGTATCGTTCTACAATAGAGTCCAGTATTGGCGAACCTGGGTGCACAGCTTCGCGGGCGTAAATATCGGCATCTAAAATCGGAAATCCACAGGTATCTGCCAGATAATTAGATATAGCGGTTTTCCCGGTGGCGATGCCCCCAGTTAAACCGATCGCGCGGACAATTCGATCGCTCATAATTTTCTCTGTTTAAACTTCCTGTGTTTCGACACTTACTGTCAGTCTTTGCTATGTTGGTGACACAATCAAATTTAGACTTAAAATTTGAACTTTGCGATCGAGAGTTAGCGTTAGCAATTGTCAGTATTTGGGTGCGATCGACTCTTTTTTACCTAAAATCTCCATTTAAAACTCGCATTAAAATCTAGATCGAGGCAAACTTATGAATGCTCAACGTGCTGTGCGATCGATTCTGGCAGCAATTCCCCTTGCTGGATTTTTGATATTAGATTTTTTCCCCAACCTGGTTTTCCTCAAACAAGATAGCAGCGGATGGGTGATTGTGGCAATTTATCCCCAATCTCAACTTGCCGAGGCACAGCCAATTATGGCAGCCCCAGACGGCACAGGAACTACCGTCACGTCGCCTGGTACAGGATCTCCATCTCGCTACGATATCCAAGGTGGCACAACGTCGAGAGACGGAGCAAATCTATTCCACAGTTTTACTCGATTCGGTCTGAATTCTGGCGAAACTGCCAATTTCATTTCAAACCCAACCATTAAAAATATCCTCGGTCGCGTTGTCGGCGGCGACGCTTCCTTAATTAACGGTCTAATTCAAGTTAGTGGTGGCAATTCTAACTTGTACCTGATGAACCCGGCAGGGATTATTTTGGGAACGAATGCCCGACTCGACGTGTCGGGATCTTTTTTTGCTACCACCGCTAGCGGTATCGGTTTTGACAGCGGCTGGTTCAACGGTACGGGGGCGAATAACTACGCGGCACTCGTCGGCACGCCTAATACTTTTGCTTTTGGCGCACAGCCGGGGAGTATTGTCAATGCCGGTGACTTGGCTGTGGGCACCGGGCAGAGTTTGACTTTGCTGGGCGGCACGGTGATTAGTACGGGGAAACTTTCAGCGCCAGGGGGTCAAATTACTGTGGCGGCTGTCCCGGGCGAAAATCGGGTGCGGTTGAGTCAAAACGGACTTTTGCTGAGTTTAGAAGTTACTGCGGCTGCGGGAGTGCCTGGTTCGGAAGCTCTTCCCTTCTCTCCCCTGAGTTTGCCTAAGCTACTCTCGGGCCCCGGCGTTGCTGACGCTACTGGTATAACTACGAACGATCGCGGAGAAGTCGTACTGATGGGCGGCCAAACCGTGCCTGCTGGTGCTGGAACTGCTCTGGTATCCGGTTCTGCGGAGGTGTCTTCCAATAAGACGGGCGCGGGAGGAACTGTGAACGTGTTGGGGGACAAGGTAGGGTTGTTGGGAGCAAAGATTGAGGCTTCGGGGCCGGACGGCGGCGGCACGGTGCGGATCGGGGGAGATTACCGAGGCGAGGGAACTGTGCCGAATGCAACAATGACTTACGTAGATAGCAAAAGTTCGATCGCTGCCAACGCAACTGGCACAGGCAACGGGGGCAGAGTTTTTGTCTGGGCGGACAACACGACAGCATTTTTGGGCAGCATCAGCGCGACTGGCGTTTCTGCAACTTCCAGTAGCGGTGTTGGCGGGTTGGTGGAAATTTCGGGCAAGCAAAGATTGATTTTTAACGGCACTGTCGATACTTCCGGGACAAATGGTTTGGGGACTTTGCTGTTCGATCCGGAAAATATTTTAATTACAGATTCCTCAGAATCTGCGGTGGATGCGGCAGTTATTGCTAACAGTAATATTTTGGCAACAGGAACGCCATCAGGACAACAAAACTCTTCTGATCCTTCGCTGACAATTTCAAGAAGAGCTTTGGAAAGTATGTCGGCGACGGCAAATCTGGTTCTGGAAGCGCTTAATGATATTAAAATTGGTGATTTGGCGAATAATCAGTTGAACTTTCCAGCAACTACTACTGGATCGGTAACATTGAGAGCAGATGCCGATCGCAATGGTGCGGGTGTTTTTTCGATGAATCCTGGAGATACAATTAGCACTAAAGGCGGGGCGATCGCCATTTCGGGAAGTCAAATTACTGCGGGCAATTTGTCCAGCAACGGCGGAAATATTACTTTGAGTAGTCCGGGAACAACCGTTGCGACCAATGTGTCTGCATCGAATCCCAGAACCGGCAGCAGCGGAAATATTTTGCTCGAAGGCCTGAACGTAACAGCCCAAAAAGTTGATGCTAGTGGCTCTAAATCGTCGGCAAATGTAACTTTGACGGCTCAGAATGTTCTGGGAATTAGCTCCCTGGCCGGGGGGGCTGGAAACATTACTTTGACTGGTAATGAAATTAATTTGAAAGGCGACAAAAATTCAGTCAGTGGGACGGGCTTGTTGGTTCTCCAACCTTGGAGTCCCGGTCAAAATATTGCGATCGGCGGTTCAGGAGATGTTGGTACTAACCTTTATTTGAATCTGACGGCAAACGAACTCGGAAGTTTGCAAAATGGGTTTGCTGGAATTACGATCGGTCGTAGCAACGGTACAGGTTCGATTCTGATTGCTAACGATTTCACATTTTATGACCCGCTAATTATTCAATCGCCGGCGGGTTTGGGAACAATCACTAGCACCAGTTCTCTGACAGGGGCCGACAATGCCTCAATTACTCTGAAAGCTGAGGGCAATATCCGCACCGGAAATATCACCACCAACAATCAGGAAATTCGGATCGCCAGCACAGCGGGTAATGTCACAACGGGTCAGCTACGCACTGGAAATCCCCCCAGCATCACCACTGCTGTCAATTCTTCCAAAGTGCCGCGCACGTCGGGGGGTGATGTGAGCGTTACCGCAGACGGCACGGTGACGACAGGGGCGATCGATACCAGGGGCGATCGCGCGGGGAATGTGACGCTGACTGGTCGCACCGGAGTCACTGTGGGCGCGATCGAAGCTGGGGGCTCGGAAACAGGGGGAAATATTACTCTGACAGGCAACGAAATTGACTTGACAGGCGGCAACAATTCGATCGCCAGCAACGGCAATCTGGTGCTGCAACCAGCAGATCCGGCTCAAAATATTAGGATTGGTGGTACGACCGAGACAGAGGCTTTGAACTTGACTACTGCGGAATTGAACTCGCTGCACAACGGGTTTGCTTCCGTAGTGATCGGGCGTGCTGACGGTAGCGGCTCGATCGCTATTACTCCGGCAACCACAGGGCCTAATTCAACGCCGGCGGTGACATTTCAAGACCCGACGACAATTCGATCGCCCTTGGGAACGGGTGCGATCGTGGGAACGGGTGCGATCGTTGGATCTAATAACGCCACGATCGCTCTAATGGCCGGTACTGTGACCGTGGGAGACGTTACCTCGAATGCGGGGATTAACATCACTAGCAGTCAAGGTAATGTGACTGCTGGTACGGTTTCATCTCGATCGGCAAATGGGGCGGCGGGCGATATCAACATCCGCAGCGCTGGTTCGGTAGAAGCGGGCAATGTCAATGCTTTCGGTGCCAAAAGCGGCGGAGATATTTCGATCGTGGCACCGGGCCGGATCGTTACAGGAGTGATCAATTCGAGTTCGCAGTCGGGAAGTGCCGGTTCGAGCAAGATTACCGGGCAGAAAGATGTTGAAGTTGTTTCGATCAAAGCTAGTGGAAATACGGGCGGCGATGTGGCAATCCAGGCTGGGGGAGCTTTTCTGGCGGCGGGAACCGGTACGACTACCGATGGCACCAGCGTTAGCATTTCTACAGACGGGCAGGTGCGATCGGGTTCGCTGACGCTGCTACAGAGTTCTTGCCCGTTGGGAACTTGCACGACGGCGAATGTGGTGACAGGAAATTTGAAATCGAATGCTACCGCCTCCTCAACAACAGCAGGAGCGCTGGCTATCATGCCAAGTCCGGCACCAACTACCACCGTGGAACTAAAAACGACAGGCAATTCTCAACAAATTTTGACTCAGGTTAGTGTTGCCCCCGCAGCGTCGGTGCCAAAGAGCAGTACCGCAAATGTCTCGTCAGATCCTGCTGCTGCGTCTGTTGATGCGCGATCGACCGATACTACGACGGGGGGGGTGGTGATCTCTGCGCCGGTGTTAAAAGACAATCTGGGTACGCCTGCTGCGACAGACAACGGCAGTGTGGCAGCAACTGCACAGAAGCCAGGGAGTAGTGCAAATTCAGAAAGTGTCGGCAGTTTGAGGCTTCCTGAGATTTCTCGATCGAGTGCGATGCAAATAAGTCCGATCGACGCAGTGCAGCAAAGGGATAGAGTTCAGAGCCGGGAATTTGAACGTTACTTTGGGGGAAATCTCGATCAAAAGTCAGTGACGCAGCAAAGTATCCGAGATACTCTCAGCAGCGTCAATCAGTTGACGGGAGTTAAACCGGCGATTGTTTATGTGTGGGCGAAAGAGAAACATTTAGAACTGGTGTTGTTATTGCCAGATGGCAAAAGTGTTTTTAAAACGGTGCCGACAAGCCGGGAGACTGTGCTGCAAGTTGCTAAAGAATTTACTAATGCGATCAGAACTCCTAGGACATTGAATGGTACTGATTATAAGGAACCTGCCCAGGAACTTTACCAGTGGTTAATTGCACCGCTGCAACCGGAATTGGAGGCTAACAAAATTGATACGCTAGTGTTTTCGATGGATGCCGGTTTGCGGACTTTGCCTTTGGCTGCTCTGTTTGATGGCAAACAGTTCTTGGTAGAAAAGTACAGTTTGGGGCTGATTCCCAGTTTGAGTTTGACTGATACTCGCTATGTCGATGTTAAAGGTTCGGAAGTTTTGGCGATGGGTGCGTCGAAATTTCCTGCCAAATACGATCAAAATCCTTTGCCTGCGGTGCCACTGGAAATATCGACAATTGTGGGCAAGATTTGGCCCGGTTCGTCTTTTCTCAACGAAGCTTTTACTCTGGCAAATTTGAAGGAAAAGCGCAATCAATCGCAATACAAAATTATTCATTTAGCAACTCACGGCGATTTTCAGCCTGGTGCGGCCCAGAATTCTTACATTCAGTTTTGGGATACTAAGTTGCGGTTGAATCAGTTGGATGAGTTGAAGTTATCTAACCCGCAGGTGGAGTTGTTGGTTTTGAGTGCGTGTACTACGGCGGTGGG
>JBDTEI010000098.1:0-3581 GCA_039922675.1 Microcoleus sp. | reverse complement strand
GCATTTCGCTGTAGTTGATGATGGCGTTGAGGGGGGTGCGGAGTTCGTGGCTCATGTTGGCTAGAAATGCACTTTTCGAGCGGTTGGCAGCTTCGGCTGCTACTTTTGCTTCGTGCAAGTCTTCTGTGTATTCCGCTACTCTTTGGATCAATTCGTTGATCGAAATTGCTAGCATTCCCACTTCGTCGGAGGTGGTAACGGGTACTTGCAGGTCGAAGTTGGATTCTTCTGTCACTCGCTGAGCGATCAGGGTGGTGGCTTCTAGTGGTCGGGCGATCGCCCTGCTGGTATATGCTGCAAGTATGGCTGCAATCGTGGCTGATACGAGGAGAGAGCCAACAAGAATGAGAGTTCCGAGTTTTTCTGCTTTCTCATAGGTTCTAAATGCCTCGTCTGCTTTGTCCCGAAAGCTGCTGGCTAGTTGGGCTGAATCCTGCGAAAACTGTTCGAGTTTTAAAGCGTTGCTTCCAGTGGTCAAATTATTCAACTTCTGCTGGAATACCTGCCGTTGCTGCGGATTCAAATTATTCAACTTCGGATTTCCCAGCAGTTTCTGGACTTGTTGGAAGTAAGCTTCTACGGTTTTGCTGTTGGCTTTGGCGAACGCTTGAATCTCTTGGTAATCTTTTGTAACATCAAAATTTGCTGTCGGCGGCTGGCTTTGCAGTTGTTCTAGCTGTCCGCTCATCTGAGCAACGCGAGTCAGAAAATCCGATCGTTCGCGATCGAAAATTTGCGGTTTTGTCGTCATATTCAGCAGCAATAGCTGGTGAATTCTGACTTCCTGCACCGTATTATTGAGATTGGTCAGGATTTCGGCTTTATCTCGGTCGATCGCCAGTTTTTCTCTAAGTTGCTGTTTGTGATAGGATTCTACTCCCCGTCCCGCCACAGTACCCAAAATGGCAATACCAATGACCAATGCGTATCCGCAGCCGATTTTCTGCCTGATACCCAAGCGGCCCAACAGACTTTTCACACCTATTTGAGGATGGTTCTGGGATTGATTGTTCGAGGTTAAGGTTGAAGACATGGGCAATATACTCGTCACCCTGAGAGGCATTATCTATATTCTAATTGATGCCTGCCTGAGGGTAAATAAAGTTCTGGCGAATGGTCAGATTTCGGCAGTTATGGGGTCTTTGCAGGGTTCCACAGTTCGATCTGCTTGACAGTTGGCAGGAGTTATGGGTAACAAATTATAAGTAACGAGTTATAAGTTGCAAGTTATGAGTTAGATTTTTGATTCAAGACTCAGCTTAACTTGCAACCCACAACTTATCCCTGTTCCTCTACTGGCAAAGTCGAAATTGTGCTATGTCAGCGGGAATTTTTGAAGCATTAGGTACGATCGCAGAAGCCGGAACGAAAATTCCCATGCCGAAACTGCAACCCTCTGCCGTCGTGCATTCCCCAGGCTTGGCAGTGATTTCATATTCGCCTTGCGATGGAGGAGTAAAAGAGATTGACACCAGTTCGCCTGCCTTTTGACTCGCAGCGATTTCCTGGCCGTTTGCATCCTTGAGAGTTAAATTTAAATCCTGGCAATTTCCGTCACAAGTGGCTACAAAAACATACGGAGTATCAGCATTCAGTGTCGCTCTAAAAGGAGATGAAACTTGCTTGCGAACCGTGCCTAGCAATGGTAAAAAAACTAATTTTTGACCATTGCCTTTCCGCTGTTCAACTTCTGTTTTCAAGCGACAAGTAACAGTTTTTTGCTCGTTGGTCAGTTCTTGAGCAATAGCATTGCCTACGATTGTAGTACCAAGGATCAGAGCGATTCCGGAAATAATCAGATATTTGATATTCATTGATGTTCCCTCAACTATTTTTTTGGGTGATTGCAATAGACCGCTTTTGTCAGCAGTCTATTGATTTATCTGGAGCCTATCACATTTGTTGACTAAAGTTTTAAGTTTTAAATTATTTACCGCTGTGCCGAAAATTCCAAGCGGGAACAAACTTAGAATCTCCCCAAACGCCGCGGCGATTTTTCTTAGCTTCGGCTTCCGCTTGTTGCACAATACTTGCACTTGGACAGTTTTTCAAGTAAGGACGGTAAACCATTGCTAATCCTTCGCGCAGCAAAACTTCTTGAGCAAATGTGCCGTTTGGCAAGCGAACTTCGCTAACTTTGCGACCGTAGCGGTCAGTATCGGTGACTGTCAAAACGACGCGCCCGCCCCCTTGTTTGACTAACTGCTGTATTCTTTGCTCGGCTAGATTGCCCCACTTAAACTGATTTTTATCGGCTGCTTTTTTGCTATTTTTTTCGGCGTTGGTGTGGGCAATTTCCGGTGCATCTATGCAGGCAAAACGCACTTTGATATCTTTCCCGGCGGCATCGCTGGCTACAAGGGTGTCGCCGTCGCTAACTCGTTTCACAGCATAATTGTTGGGCGGTAGCTTTTGGGGACAGCCGGAGAGTAGAAACAGCAGAACAACTGCACTCAAGCTGGTGATTGTAGGGGAAAGGGCGATTTTATTTTGGCTCATTATTCTCTGTTGTTATTTAGTTTCCATCCAATTTTGCCCCGCGTGGATGTCAACTACCAGCGGTACGCTAAGCGGCAGAGCATTTTCCATCGCCGTTCTAATTTTCGGCTGCAATTCTTCCCATTCATCGGGAGGGACTTCAAAGATTAATTCATCGTGAACTTGCAGCAGCAGCCGCGCCTGATAGTTTTGCAAAATTTTGTCTACCTCAATCATGGCAAGTTTAATGATATCAGCACTGGAGCCTTGAATGGGAGCGTTGGCGGCGGCACGCAAAGATTGGGCGTCATCTCTGCTGAGAGATTTAAGTTGATCGGAGCGAATTTCTTCCGATTTTTTCTTAGCTTTCTGTAAGTCGAGGATGGTTTGGCTCTCGAAGTTGAGATAGCGGCGACGACCTAGTATAGTGGAAACGTAGCCTAGGGCGATCGCATCTTTTTTTACCTTCTCCAAATATTCAAAAACTTTACTGTAACGCTCGTTAAATCGTTCAATAAACTTTTTACCATCTGCGGACGATTTGCCCATCGAACGACCAAACTTGATCGCCCCCATACCATAAATTACCCCAAAATTAATCGTCTTGCCAAACCGTCTTTCATCCGGCGTAACTTCTTCTTTTTCAAATAGCAGTTGAGCAGTGACAGTATGCACGTCTCGGTTATTTTGATAAGCTTCAATTAACACAGGTTCTTGACTCAAATGAGCCAAAATTCGCAACTCAATTTGAGAATAGTCAGCCGACACCATCAGCCAACCAGACTCCGGTAAAAAAGCCTTGCGGATTTGCCGCGAAAACTCGGTGCGGATGGGAATATTTTGTAAATTGGGATTGGAAGAAGAAAGCCTCCCCGTACCAGTTGCAGCTTGGTTGAAATCTGTATGCACTCGCCCGGTATCCGCACGCACCAACTGCGGCAAAGCATCGACGTAAGTTGATTTCAACTTGGATAAAGTTCGGTGTTCTAATAAATCGTCTACAATCGGGTGGTCTCCTTGCAATTTATCCAAAACAGCGGCATCTGTAGAATATCCAGTCTTTGTTTTGCGAGACTTTTTCTGAAACTGTTCGGGGATTTTTT
>JBDTEI010000097.1:0-4779 GCA_039922675.1 Microcoleus sp. | reverse complement strand
TTAGTTTCTAGCAGCTTGCAAATTTGGCTAAATTGTAACATATTTTGTGTAAAGTGCGCCGCAGCGTAACCTAGGTAGAAAAACCAGGCCAAGTATCAATTGACTGAGTAGATTGAACCACATTCATCCCCGCCGCTGCGAATCTTAGAAAAGCCGCATCTGCGGGTTCCGTAAAATCAACAACACCCGGAACAACCACCGGCGAAGTGCAATCTTCCAACAAATAAACTTTCTTAGCCAACTTCACATCTCGCGCCAAAATTTCCGTCAGCAAATCATCAATCGTCCAAGCAACGCAATGACTCTTCGCTTGTCCCGCAATAATTACCGCATCAAAACCGAGCAACTTATCAATAAACTTAGCATTCTTTTCAGCAATAGAAACCCCATCGGGCCCATCCAAGACTTCCGGCCGCAAAACCGAATAGTTTTCAGTTAAGGGATTGCCGCCTTTAATCTCAAAAAGTGCTTGACTGTTACGGGCGATGCTATGGAAAAATATCGCTTCTTCCACGGCGGAAACCAGGGCGTGTCCGATGCCGCCCAACATAGAGTGATAGGGCCAAATGGTCAAGGGAAATTTGCCGTCATCGCTGAGTTTCTGCACGTAGTGAAGGCAGTGTTTTTGCAGTGCCGCATAATTCCCGCCTGCGATGCTGTCGGCGACGGCTGGGTTGACTTTCCAGATGCCTTTTTGCACATCTTCCAGCGTAATTAATGTGGCGGCTGGGAGGGGATGTTCGCCTGCATCGTTTATCCAAAAAATTGGATGAAAAATTTGCATGGCTGTGTGGGTGTCCATTGTCGGCGCAATCGTTGTAATTGCATCTAAATTGCGATAGATGAATTCGCACAGCCGCAGGTTGTCACCGACAGCGCCACTACCGGAACGCCCGCCGACAAATAGTTCAAATTCTGGCAAACAAAAGGTATTTTGAGCGTCGATTATCAGCAAACAAATCCGATTTTGGTCGCTAGCAGAAGGCTGGATGCTATGTTTCTTTGCCCATTCTTTAGCTTCAGCGGCCCTTTCTCCGTAGGGAACTCGCCAAACTTCGCTGACTTTTTTGGCGTCGAAATAGTCGGGGATTGTGAGCTGCATTTTGGCTGTCATGGTTGATATGCTAAGTTGAAAATTGCTATATAATGCTCGTATCTATTTACGGGTGAGTTATGGCGCCAGAACAAAATCAGATTTCTACCAGGGATATTTTTAAACGCAGATTGGTGTTTTTGTCGATCGCACTTTCGATCGCTATCTTAATTCTAGCAACTAAATCATTGTACGTTCAACAACTTTTAAGAACAGTATTAATCCAGATCCAGCATTTAGGCGTTTGGGGCCCAGTCGCTTTCATCGCTACCTACAATTTAGCCACTGTGCTGTTGGTACCGGGTTCTTTCCTAACGCTGGGAGGCGGAGTGCTTTTTGGCTGGTGGTGGGGCTCCATCTACGTGTTTGTCGCGGCAACTTTAGGGGCGACGTTTGCTTTTCTGATCGGGCGATACCTGTCGCGCGATCGCGTGGTAAAATATATGAAAACTCACCCCAAATTTCAATTGCTCGATCGCGCAGTTTCCAAAGAAGGATTAAAAATAGTTTTTTTGACTCGTCTCTGTCCTTTACTTCCGTTCAATTTATTGAATTACGCTTTGGGAATCACTCAGGTTTCATTAAAAGATTACGTGTTAGGTTCCTTCGGAATTATTCCGGGAACTATGATGTATGTTTATTCGGGTTCGTTGGTAGGAGATATTGCTGCAATTGGCACGGCGTCGGCAAATCCCCAAGCCGAAGCCACAAAATGGTTGATTAATATCATCAGTTTGACGGCTGCTTTTGCTGTCACTTTCTCCCTCTCTCGGATTGCTCGCAAGGCTTTAGATGAAACTGTTTAATTAGGAGAATTTGCTCGTGTCGCAGTCAAAAGTCGATCGCGTAACAGTCCCCCCGATGGACGAATACAACCAAAAATTAGTCTCCTATTTGCATCCCTCCGATTGGGTAAATCCCCAGCCAGCTAGCAGTTACAACTTAGTAGTAATTGGCGCAGGGCCCGCCGGATTAATTGTGGCGGCGGGGGCGGCAGGTTTGGGCGCAAAAGTTGCTTTGATTGAAAAACATCTAATGGGCGGCGACTGTTTGAATGTCGGTTGCGTACCTTCAAAAAGTTTAATTCGATCCTCGCGCACTGTCGGCGATATCTGGAATGCCGGGAAATTCGGAGTTAATGTTCCTAACACTCCAGAAGTGGATTTTCCCGCAGTTATGGAACGGATGCGCCGGATTAGATCGGGAATCAGCGATGTTGATTCCGTTCAACGCTACCAGCACAAATTAGGAGTCGATGTTTTCTTAGGTTCCGGTAGTTTCACTAGCAATTATACCATAGAAGTTGCCGGTCAAACTCTGCGCTTTAAAAAAGCAGTAATTACCACAGGTGCAAGGGCGCGACAAACAGAAATTCCCGGCTTGCAGGAAGCTGGATATCTGACAAATGAAACTGTATTTAACCTCACAGAAAAGCCTCAGCGTTTGGCAGTAATCGGCGGTGGACCGATTGGCTGCGAATTGGCTCAAGCCTTTCGGCGTCTGGGTTCTGAAGTCGTGTTGCTGCACAAAAATGCTCAAATTTTGGACAAGGAAGATGTCGATGCTGCGATAATTGTGCAGCAGGCTTTTCTAAGAGAAGAAATTCAACTAATTTTAGAATCTAAAATACAGCGCGTTGAGAAAACAAATGCAGGCAAAGTAATTTATTATCATTCTCAAGGCAAAGAAACATCGGTAACAGTAGATGAAATTCTTGTGAGTGCGGGGCGATCGCCCAACGTGGAAGGATTGAATCTGGAAGCTGTCGGCGTCGAGTACGATACACAAAAAGGCGTATTTGTCAACGACAATTTGCAAACAACTAATCCCCGCATTTATGCCGCCGGCGACATTTGCATGAAACATAAATTTACTCACGCTGCGGATTTTGCCGCCCGGATGGTAATTCAAAACACCCTGTTTTTCGGGCGCAAAAAGCTCAGCACTTTGACGATACCTTGGTGTACTTATACAGACCCGGAGATTGCGCACGTCGGAATGGGCGATGCAGAATTTGAAGCCAAAGGAATTGATGTCGATACATTTTTAATTCCCTTCAGTCAAGTCGATCGGGCAATTATTGACGGCGAAGAGGAAGGATTTGTGAAAATTTACGTGAAGAAAGGCAGCGATAAAATATTAGGTGCAACTATTGTAGCGCGACACGCTGGCGATATGATCAGTGAGATTACTTTGGCAATGGTTAACAATATTGGTTTAGGAAAGATTGCTAGCGTCATTCATCCGTATCCGACGCAAGCCGAAGCAATTCGGAAAGCAGGAGATGCTTACAATCGCACTCGTTTGACTCCGTTTGTCAAAGATTTGTTTAATAAATGGCTGGCTTGGACGCGATAATTTGAACTATTTTGCCATGAATCGTAGGGGCGGGTTCACCAACCATCTATGTGAAAAATAAATAATCTCGTAAACCCGCCCCACCGATCAAAAATACAAATCTACCATTAATTTATTGGATAAAATGTTGATGTAAAAAGTTGGAGTTGGAGGGCGGGTTTATCAGATTGTTTGATTTGTGTTCTAGATTTCGGTGAACCCGCCCCTACGCGGATTGGGGTTTTCGACATTCCTATTTATGTCTCGGTTTCTGTTTCAAATGTAACGCCTTCATACAAAAGTTCTATGGGTAACTCAAATTCAATGCTGGATAAAGTGACAATCTCTCCGGCGGTATAAGAATAGTAAAGCCATATTTTACCCTCTCCCCGACAGTAACGTTCAACGGAGATTTTTTCTGAATCAATCAAGAGATACTCTTGCAAAGTCGGAATTTTGAGGTAAGCAGTGAATTTTTCATCCCGATCTTTACTACTTGTACCGGGCGAGAGAACTTCCACAATTAGTTTGGGATGTTGAATAAACTTGCGCGCATTCACATCTTCAGGATCGCAACTGACTATCACATCCGGGTAGTAGTAACGGCTGCGAGGACTGACTTGCAATTTCACATCTGAAACGTTGATCCGACAACCTCTGGAATGCAGATGAGGGCGCAAATTCATGTAAAAGTTAAGTGCAATATCGTTATGGGGAATTGTACCACCAGTCATCGCAAAGACTTCGCCGTTGACATATTCGTAGCGAATGTCTTGTTGCGCTTCCCATTCGATATATTCCTCGAAAGTCATTTTTTGGGGTTGTTGAGGAATAGCTATCATAGTAAAATTTTGATTCAATGTTACTTCGATTGTAGCATCGCGGGCTGGGCGATTTATCGCCCAAATCGATCATCCGTCAAAAATCCCCTTCATCTACTTGAAAAACAGTCAATCCCAACGATCGCCACATATCAACAACTTGCTGGCGATCGTCCAATACAAACTTAACATTATATTGCCCTGCGATATGCTGCTGATAGATTTCCTCCTTCATAATCCCATCCTTCCTCATATCCCCAGTTTTTCGCAGATAGAGGCCTGCATAATTGACCTCGTATTGCCGTAACCATTGTTCAGTCTGAGGTTTACAATCATCGGTTCGGCCCGACACCACAATAATATTAGCGCTAGACTGCCACTTGCGGACAGTATCTAAGACGGGCTGATTCGGTAAATCGCGATCGCACTTTGAAGCATCAAAAGGATTTCTACCATTGAGAAGTGCCAGCGTACCGTCCATATCAACAATAATAGCATCCGGCAAATCTGGGTTGTATTCCGGTGGCT
>JBDTEI010000096.1:0-9069 GCA_039922675.1 Microcoleus sp. | reverse complement strand
ACTTCATTGACACTAGCGCACAGAGATTTCGGAAATCCTTTGTAACCTAGTGGAGCACTTTTTGCGCCGTGGGCTAAAGTCCAGCGTTCGGCTTCGTCGTTAATGGCCAGAGTGCTGACACCCGGTTTGATCATTGGTTCGAGATGCAGCAGAAGCTGAGCTGCTAAGCGGCCAGCTTGACGCATTTTTTCCACTTCTCTGCTCGATAAAAGCACTAAACGTTCAGTTGCCATAGTTTTTTCTCTGGTCTTTTGTTGTGGTTGATTAAGAGTTTATTTAACTCAATTTTAGAATAGATTTGAACCAGCTTTCAAAAAGCTCGCCCGCAGCTCCTAAATTATATTCTACCTCTGCTTGTCGCCGGCAAGCGCTGCGGTCAATTTCGTCTAAACGACCGATCGCACCTACCAAGCCATTTACACTGTCAGGCTCCACTAAAAAGCCCGTCAGCCCGTCTCGAACAATTTCCGTCGGGCCCCCGCGTTCGTAAGCTATCACAGGCACACCGCACGCCAAAGCCTCGATCGCGACATTTCCGAAAGCTTCCACCCAGCGTGGCGTCATCAACAATGCTCGGCATTGGCGGACTTGCTCTTGCATTTTGGTTGTTGTCAGAAACCCTAAATATTCTACCGGAGCATCCGGGTAATCTATACAAATTTTTTGCCAATAATCCTCATCCTGCATTTTGCCCATAATTTTTAGGGGAATGCCTGTAATTTTCGCTGCCGCCACTGCATCTTCTAAGCCTTTTTCCGGGGCGATGCGGCCTAGCCAAGCTAATTTAGGTTCCGGTTGGCTGCAAAATTCGTACAGCGATAAATCTATGCCGCCGCTTCCCACCAACTCACACTCGCTAGCAAAGGCAAAGGTTTGGGCTTGGGTAAGGGTGCAAACTCCCAGGGTACCGGGAAATTTGGCGGCGATTTGTCCGGCGATGCGATCGAACGATCGCGACATGGAACCCATGCTGATAAAATGTGCGATCGGAGTGTTAAAAAATGGCGTCAAATAAAACGGCAGCCAATCGTAGGCAAAGTTAACAATCAGATCCCATTCATCCTGAACTTGGCGAGCGTATTCCCACATATTCGCCAGCACAGAATCCGCCGGCATCACAATCGGATCGTGGTAATCTTGTGTTTGGGCAGTTCCTTGCACATCGCCCGTGATTTCGATGACTGAAATTGACTCTAAGACTGAACCTGTCGGTGCTACAACTGTGATTTTATGCCCTCGACGCTGCAATTCTTTAGCAGTGTTGAGCACTGTAAGTTCGACTCCGCCACCCAACCCTGAACCGAGTTGACCGACCGAAGTTGATAGGAGCAATAATTTTAAAGAGTTATTAGTCATTAGTTATTAGTTATCAGTTATTAGTTATCAGTTATTAGTTATTAGACCTCTTACAAAAATCTTCTAGTCATAGAGCAACCGCAGATATCGGACAGATAAACACCGATTGACGCAGATGGTTTCAGGGTATTTTCGGATTTTTGCAAAATCTCTATTAGTCACTTATTTTAGCATATTATCAATAATCATAAATTTTTCGTCGATCGATATAATAATTTTCCGATTGCAGTGCTGTCCACACTCGCTGATACAACAGCCAAGCTGAGATGCTCTCAAAAAGAATATCTATCGGTTGATAACTGATAACTGATAACTGACAACTGACAACTGACTAATCATCCCTCTCAGAAAGCGGACGAATGCGATTCAACTGATTGATTGCCCAGCGAGCAGTTTCCTGAACTTCTGCATCTGGATCGTCCGTTGCGCGGTGCAATAAGTGACTGATTTGATTCACCAATTCGTAAATCCGTGTCAAGTCGCGAATCGCATTTTTCCGCACTTCCGGGTTTTCATTTTGCAATGAAATTGACCAGGCATTATTCAGGGGTTTGAGAGTGCGAATGCCAATTTCTGAGAGACTTGCCAGAATTAAACTGTACTGCTTAGAGTCGGAATTTCCTAGCAAATCTAGCAACGGCTCAACTGCTCTGGAATCTCCCTGCTGGCCGAGTTCCCAAATTGCTTTGCGCCTCTTGGCCGGACTTAGGTGCTGCAAATCTTCAATCAGTGTTTCAATAAGATCAACTTGAGGTCTGCCATCTGTTTCTGGAAGGGAAATATCTTTCTTCCGACTCGCTCGGGAATCGGATCGATTAGTTGTTTCGGGAATATTATTGTTGAAACCTGTGTCGCTGTAGCCATTGCTCTGAGTTTCCAAGGGCCAAGTGCCGGAATTAATTCGATCGCCCTCTACCCCTGCATCCTCGGATTCTGGTTCCTCAGATTCCTGGCTCAACGGTAAATGCCGATCGCTGCTCTCGATATTGTAGCCCTTGGGGAAATTCACAGGGTAGGGCAATGCTGGTAGCGGTTTTCGTTTTCCAAAAGCCACCTGTTGCTGTCCAGTTTCGCGCAAGTTGGTATGAGCATCGGGATTGGTGATTCGAGGGTTTCTTTGGTTGTGGCGATCGGCTCTTCCCCGTCTTCCCTTAGAATTATTTGACTCGCCACTGCTAACTAATTTCAGCATGATAACTACTGCCGCTGCCGTGACGACAACTGCTACCAAACCCAACATTAACAACACCCGCTGGTGAGACAAAGTGACGATTATATTGGAGATTGGTTTCGGGATTTTGGAATTAGATTTTTGCGTTTTGGACGGCTGAGATTTGTTTTTATCGGGCGCTGGAGAGGGTTTTTGAGAATTGGAGTCCGGGCGAGAGTCCGGGGGAGAGTTCGCCTGAGCAATTTCTTGGGAAACAACCCGGTAGGAAGCATTGACAATCTGTTGCCTTCCATCCGCACTTGGACTGAAGGCAGCGCCCAGACAGGCAATGCAGGTGAACAAACATAGAGTGGAGCGGTAGTGCGCCATAGGACTCAATCGGGGTTTTGAGAGGCAAGGCCGCATGACGAGCTTTAGTGTAACCTTGAGTTAGCTCGATCCTAGCTGCTATGCGCCCAACTAACCCACAAAGATCACGCCTTCTCGCGAAAAATCCTGGTTTGAGGTGGCAGCGAGCCGGATCTATATCACACAATTGCGTCAATAACGGCGACAGCAGATAAAGCAGGGGCATCTTTGAAAGTTGATTGCCAGCGGAGCCTCCGCTACGCGCTATGCAGGCGATCGCGTAGCCGGCGATTGTTGCTAGCCGTCGATTTCTCACCGATAGCGTGGCATGATCTCTGAGTTTAACTGTTTCGTCGCTGCTGCGCCGATCGCTTTTGTCTTAATCTTAACGGGTAGTCGGACAAAGGGAATTTACCGTGGCAACGAGAGACCGGGTTTTTGAGTGTATTTCGGGCTGCTAAACTGAATATTTTCAGTATGTTTATTTATACCTACTTGCTTAAGTTAAATCGATCGGCATTTAATCGCGTGCCACCACATCTGATATAAGATCGAGCTGAATTTATAGTCTGAGAGTAGAGGCATTTGTGAGCCAACAAGATATCTTAAATTTAGCAAAAGAAGGCGATGCCAGGGCGATCGCATTTCTGATCGGCCAAGCACTCCAAAGCTTCGGCGTCACGGCTAAAGCCAGCCTGGAAAATGAAACCCTGCACCTGCTGCTGGAAGCAGAACAATTGCCCGTAGAAGAAGCCTGTCTCCGAGTCGCAGTCAAAGGGTTGCAGCGGCTGCAACCAAATAACGTTTACTCCGTAACACTTTACGGGCGGCGGGGCGGCCAGCAATTGCCCGCTTGGACTCAGACGGTAGAATTAAAAAAACGCTTGATTTCCGTACCCGTTAGCGTACCTGTTTCCGAGAGAGCAAAAGTTTCCGTCAGTGCAGCGGCTGCGGTGAGTGCACCCGCTGCCCCAATTTCTGTGGCTTTGCCAAAAATAGAACAAATTCAAAATGTCACAACTGCGCCCACTCAAATACCAAAAAAATTCCCGCCCACACCCCTTAAAATCCCAACTCCAAAACCCACAAACCAACGCCAGCAAAAGCCATCACCGCGACCAGATTTAGCCCGGACTAAAACTAAAAAATCTTGGCTGTCAATCGGTACTCTGATCCTGATTCTCGTGCCGATATCCGGCTTGGTTTTGGGTTCTCAACTTTACAAATCCTCAAATACTGCTAAAATCAACCCTCTCACATCAAAACCTGCGGTACAAAAAGTACGCGCTGCGCAACTATCTCCTAGGGAATCGAATCCAGCGCCAGCACCCGCAGCCAAACCTCTACCAGCTCCAAAATCGCCCTTCCAGCCAGCAAAAATACCTGCCAATTTGCCAGCAACTGTCAGTATCAAAGCAGTTGGCGACATGATCCCCGGCACCAATTTCCCCTACAACAAACTGCCAGAAAATAAGGAGCGTTTATTTGAGTCGGTAAAACCGTACCTCCAAGGAGCCGACATTCTGTTTGGCAATTTTGAAAGCACGATGACAGATTATCCCTACACCTCCAAAAGAGGTGGCGGAGGAACACTGTTTGCCTTTCGGACGCCTCCGAGTTATGCCAAAATTTTCAAAGATGTTGGTTTTAATATTTTGAATATTGCCAACAATCACTCTTACGATTTTAACGAGCAAGGATTTAAGGACACGATTAAAAACATCGACAGCAACGGCATCAAGGCTGTTGGCAAAAGAGATCAAATTGTTTATCAAAATGTCAAGGGCGTAAATGTTGCCTTTATCGGTTTCAGCAACTACGGCGAAGTTCACAATTCCTTGCTGGAACTGAAAGCGGGGGCAGAACTTGTTAAAAAAGCGAGGCAAAAGGCTGATATTGTCGTGATCTCAGTTCACGCGGGAGCTGAAGGAACCGGAGCTCTGAATGTGAGAAATAAAAACGAGTTCTTTGACGGTGAAAACAGGGGAAATATGGTTTTGTTTTCGCGCACTATGATTGATGCGGGAGCGGATTTAATTTTGGGACACGGCCCCCACGTTACCAGAGCTTTGGAACTTTATAAGGGGAAATTGATTGCGTATTCGCTGGGCAATTTTATGGGTTATCGCACTTTATCCACAGCAGCAGAACTTGGTGAATCTCTGATTTTGGATGTGAAAATGACTCGCAAAGGGGATTTTGTTTCTGGTAAGATTATCCCCATCGAACTTAACAGGCAAGGTATTCCGTCTGTTGATAATGATTTTAGGAGTGTCGGGTTGATTCGCCGTTTGACAAAGAGCGATTTTCCCAATAGTGGTTTGACTATTGATGACAAGGGACAAATTTTGAAAAAAAGTAAGTAGTCAGTAGTCAGTAGTCAGTAGTCAGTAGTCATTGGGCATTGGGCATTGGGCATTGGTCATTGGTAACAACAGTCAACAGTCAACAGTCAACAGTCAACAGTCAACAGTCAACAGTCAACCAATAACAATTCCCAATTCCCAATAACTACTCATAAACCATCGTTTTTAAAACTTCTTTCATTTCCTCTGCTGTCGTCGTCGCCGTACCGAATTGACGCACGACAATGCTAGCCGCCAAATTGCCTAAAACCGCCGCTTCCCAACCCGAGGCACCGACGCACAAAGCTAAAGTCATTGCTGCTACGACTGTATCTCCAGCACCGGTTACGTCGAAGACATCTGTCTTGTTAAAAGGGGGAATGTCCCAACTGTGAATGGCAAATTCTCCCTTTTTGCAAGTCGAGGTTGGAGGTTGTGAATCTTTGATAGCTTCCTCCTTCACTCTTTCAAACAAACTCATCCCTTCATCGCCGCGAGTAATCAGAATTTTTTGAGCTTGAGTTAAGTTCAACAAATCGCGTCCTGCTTGCATTAAAGTTTGAGGGCTTTTGATAGCATATCCGACTGCTTGCTCGGCTTCCGGTAAGTTCGGAGTAAACAGCATCGCTCCGGAATATCGCTGCAAATTTGTTTGAGCATCTACAATAGTTTTGCCCGGAACAACAGCAGATTCGATCGCCAAACGAGTCAAAACTCCATCGCCGTAGTCAGAACAAACCACAGCATCTACTGTCGGAATTTGCTGCCGGATGTAGTCTGCTAATTGCAACTGCAAGTCTAAATCCGGCAACTCGTCCGATTTGCGATCGACTCGGACAATTTGCTGAGTCACCGATTGCCGCGCGTGCCCGGAAATGCGAGTTTTGGTGACGGTGGGGCGCTGCGAATCGATTAAAATCCCAGCCGTATCAATTCCCGCAGCCTCAAAAATACCACACAAAGCCTTTCCCTGGTCGTCTTTTCCCACCAAACCAGCAACTTTTACTTGGCCTCCTAGTTTGGCTAAATTGTAGACAGCATTTGCGCCACCTCCGGGTAATTGCCGAGTATTCTCGTAGCGCAAAATCAACACAGGTGCTTCGCGGGAAATTCGCTCTACTTGTCCGGTAAGAAACTCGTCCAAGGTCAAATCTCCGATCGCTAATACCTGCGCTCGATCGAAGCAGTCTAATATTTTCAACAATTGCTCAGTTGAGGCACGCAGTTGAGGCAAAAAATCGGAATAGTCGTTAGTCATTAACCAAAAAAATGAGACTGAGGAGTTGATAGTTGAGCGTGGCACGAGCGACAATTAAAAATCCTAATTAAAGATTAATAATTGATTTCCTCCCTTGTTTGATTTTTAACTTTTAATTGATTTTCTCACTGGGGTTTTGAGAAACCCGTTGCAGGCTGTTGGCGATCGCACTCCCTCCAACAATTTGGCAAAAAAATACGGATAAAAGCGCAGTGATTGAGACAAAGCGAGAAAGTTTGACTCTGTGGAAGTTTCTTTCTACATAAATGCCTTCAAAAAACAGCAAAATTATTTTAATTTCTGCTTGATGATCGTAATCACCTGAGTCATTTGTTTTTTGAGTGCATCAATTTCCGCTTGCATTTTCGCCATTTTCAGAGTCATCGCCTGAATGTCGGCGGCGCCCGCTCCGGAGCTGGGTGCAGCGGCGGCGGATGGGGCTTCTGGCACTGGTTTCTTTTTGGCCAGTACCATCGCCGATTTGATGGCCTCGGTTAGCTGCTTCTTCTCAAAGGGTTTGGCGATGAATGCAAAAAAATGCTTCTCGAAGGGTTTCGGAATTTTCTCCATCACCTCTTCTTCGCGGCCCGACATGATCACCAAAGGTATCTTGGAAAGCTCGGGATGGGCTTGCACTTTTTGATACACTTCCCAACCGCTGACTTTGGGCAGTAGAAAATCTAACATAATTAGATTCGGTCGGGCTTGACGGATCAGTTTGAGTCCCTCTTCGCCGTCTTTTGCTTCTAGAACTTCAAAGTTACCCTGAGGCAACATCTCTCGAACTCGAACGCGGATGACTTTACTGTCATCGATTACCAAGATTTTTTGACCAGCCACGACTGACTCCTTCAGTAATGAGTGTTGACACTCTCAGGGCTCTCATGACCACTGAGATTCTTGAATCGATCAGAAACCAATCTTCAAAGGCATTGTCAAGGTGCCTCGCTTTCGCTCAAAACAACTATCTTTCGATGCTGCAATCGCGCTTACGTTATCCTTTTCAAATGCTTTCTGGGTCTATCACTTTCGCCAGTTCGGTACGCTCCCCATCCTGCTATTACTTGCTCTTTTTGTTTGACGCCTCAATGCGTGTACTAAGTGGCCGGAATTTCTCCGTACTAGGATGGTTCGTCACGTAGATAGATTTACTTACTTGCCTCTAGATTATAGAGTACACACCACGGGGACTAAAGTCATCCGAGTCGCTTTCCTCTCAGGACTGAATGAAGTCTCTGAGTTTGCCGCTTCCCGTGTGGTCTTGTGATTTGCAACCTTCAGTATATCTCTAAGAGAATTCTACCCAGAATTCTGGACGACTTTAGTTTTGCTGCAATTGATCCGAATTCTGATTTGGGGTGATACTGCTACAGGTTCCCAGACTGGGATTTCGGATACGATCGAATATATTAACTCGATCGCCCTGTGATTTTATGTCGCCCCAAACTCCTCAAAGTCCTACTGTCAAAGCAACTGCCGCCCAAATGCGGAGTGAAATTGAGGCGATGCCGGATTGGCTGCGGCGCCCCATTGGCAAAGCCAGCGAACTGTCTCATGTACAGAAAATTATTAAACAGCGGCAAATCCACACAATTTGCGAAGAAGGCAGATGTCCCAACCGGGGCGAGTGCTACGCCCAAAAAACGGCGACTTTTTTGTTGATGGGGCCGACTTGCACCCGTGCTTGTGCTTTTTGTCAAGTAGATAAAGGTCATTCTCCGATGCCCCTCGACTCGGAGGAACCGCAGAAGGTGGCGGAAGCTGTGCAATTGTTGGGTTTGCGCTATGCGGTGCTGACTTCGGTAGCGAGGGACGATTTACCGGATGGGGGTGCGGGTTGGTTTGCGTTGACGATCGCCCAAATCCGCCACTTAAACCCCGATACTGAAGTTGAGGTACTGACGCCGGATTTCTGGGGAGGCATGGGGAGGACTTCTGAGGCGGATAATTCTGGTTTGGATAAGTTGCAGCGAGAGCGGATTCGGACGGTGGTGGAGGCGAAACCGGCTTGTTACAACCACAATATTGAGACTGTGCGCAGGTTGCAAGGGCCGGTGCGGAGGGGGGCTAAGTACGATCGCTCGATCGACGTTTTGCGCATCGTCAAGGAATTTGACCCAACTATTCCCACCAAATCCGGTTTGATGTTGGGCCACGGGGAAACCGCAGCCGAGATTGTCGAAGCGATGACCGATTTGCGGGATGCCAAGTGCGATCGGCTCACCCTCGGTCAATATATGAGACCATCTCTAGAACACCTCCCCGTGCGCAAATACTGGACGCCAGCCGAATTTGACCATTTTGGGTCGATCGCCCGCCAGATGGGGTTTGAGCGCGTGCGATCGGGGCCTCTCGTCCGCAGTTCCTACCACGCCGGAGCGATCGATTGAAATCAATCTCTATTCAACTCGGTATCAACTCCTAGTTACAAAAAATAACACTAAAGGATTGTGTCATGTGCGACGCTCTCTGCTATTTGTGAATACAGTGACTTATGAATTAGGAGCTTGAATTATGGCAGAGATAGCAAAGAACCAATTAAAATCCGACTCCGTGATGAAAACGGGCAAATTCCCTTACACCTTTCGCGC
>JBDTEI010000095.1:0-7970 GCA_039922675.1 Microcoleus sp. | reverse complement strand
GTACTGATCCTTTGTCCTACCAATCACAAAGACTCCTGGCTTTTGCGTAACGGTTTTTAGCGCGGCTAACCCTGCCTGATCCGCGTTGATTGCCAAAACATCCACTCCAGAGGCCACCATATTCGTTGCGACTTTGGTGGCTTTTTCCGTATCAACCCAAGAGTTGAGAAAAGCAGTCGTGGCTTGAACAGAGGGATTGGTTGCCTTCACTCCCCGCCTAAACAAGGCTTCTTCTTCTTTGTAAACCGGATAAGGTGCACCCACAATATAGCCAACTTTATGGCTTTTGGTCTTCATGGCAGCCAAAGCACCTGCGAGGTACCCCACCTCACCCGATCGAAAGGCAACAGCCCCCAAATTTCTGTTATTCCCTGGATGCGTTGTAATCAGGGCAAATTTCGTGCGCGGAAATTCTTTAGCGACTTTTTCGGCAGCTTTGGAATAGGCACCACTGGCTGCAATTACCAGGTTATAGCCTGACTGGGCATATTTGCGAATGGTAGCTTCACTATGTTCACCGTCAATATTGTCAGTAATGTCTACCTGAGCATTAAATTTATTTTTGATGAGATTCAATCCTTCAAAGCAAGCTTGATCCCAACTTTGGTTGTCTTTGGAGCCTATGGTGAGCATTGCCACTCTAAAGCTGCTGGAGGTACTTGCTTCAGGGGGAGAGTTTACGTTCGGAGTCGATCGACTGCAACTGATCGCAAAAAATAGAGCTAGAGCCGCCAGAGTCATTTGTTTCAATAGAGATTGAATTTGCATAATAGCTTTTCGCAGCAATATTACTTTTTATACGCCGATAAATTTGTTGAAGGGTATCTCAACAATCTTCACAACTCTTACTCTCGATCGCATTTAATGACTCTGACAGATTCAGCGTAACACTCATTTAAGCTCAAACACAAGTAAGGACACGGCACTGCCGTGTCCTTACAACTCTAAGCGCAAATTAATCGAATTTGCTATTACTTAACAAACAGCATTTCTTGATAAGTAGGCAGCGGCCACAAATCATCAGCCACTTCAGCTTCCAAAGCATCAGCATACTGCCGAACCTCATCCATCAAAGGACGAATTGTTTGCGAAGCATACTGCATATGATCTTCTGTTGTAGCAAAATCGTGCTTGCTCAAAGCATCACTCAACTTGATCACAGTATCCATCATCGACTTAACCAGCGTGGCTACTTGTTGAGCAGTTGCCTTTTCCAGTTCAATGCCAATCTCTTTCAAGCCAGCAATTGTGCTAGAAAGATCCGACAAATATCTCACCGCGGCTGGATAAATCATTGTTTTGGCAATGCTTCCTACCAGTTTTGCTTCGACTTCAATCGCCAGCAAATACTGCTCTGCATAGACATCATAACGGCTTTCCAATTCAACCGGAGTCAGAACACCTGTCTTTTCAAACAAGTCCTCAATGTATTCTGCCTTCAACACGGGTAAAGCATCTGCGGTAGTCCGCAAGTTAGCTAAACCCCGTTCTTCAACGGCCATTTTGTGCCATTCTTCAGAATAGCCGTTGCCGCCAAATATCACTGCACCGTGATCATCCATCACTTCTTTCAGGACTGTTTGGATGGCAGCATTCAGGTCAGTTCCCTTCGCCAAATCGCTTTCTAATTTGTTAGCAACCCAGTCTAAAGAATCGGCGAGAATTGTATTCATTGCCACCAGCGGGCCGGAAACAGATTGACCAGAACCTACTGCGCGGAATTCAAAGCGGTTTCCCGTAAAGGCAAAGGGCGAAGTCCGGTTTCTGTCGCCGGCATCTTTGATGAAAGTAGGCAGTGTTTCTACGCCTAAATTCATTATTCCCCGACCTTGAGAACCCTTAACTCCTCCCTTGCTAATTTGCTCGAAGATATCTTCTAATTGCGAGCCCAAATAGACGGAGATAATTGCTGGTGGAGCTTCATTAGCACCCAAGCGGTGGTCGTTGCTGGCAGTTGCAACTACCGCGCGCAACAAGGGGCCGTATTTGTGAACGCCGCGAATCACAGCGCCGCAGAAAACTAGGAACTGTATGTTGGAGTGCGGTGTATCGCCAGGGTCTAACAAGTTGCCTTGGGTGGCGTTACCGACTGACCAGTTGACGTGTTTGCCGGAACCGTTGATTCCTGCAAAGGGCTTCTCGTGCAGCAAGCAGACAAAACCGTGTTTCTTCGCAGTGTTGCGGAGAATTGTCATGGTTAATTGTTGGTGGTCGCTAGCAACGTTTGCTGCTTCAAAAACTGGTGCAATTTCAAACTGGCCGGGTGCTACTTCGTTGTGGCGAGTTTTGGCGGGAATGCCCAGGCGGTACATTCTTTCTTCAACTTCTTGCATGAAGACTTGAACGCGCTCTGGGATGGCTCCAAAATAGTGGTCGTCAAATTGCTGACCTTTGGCGGGAGGTTTGCCAAACAGGGTGCGACCTGCTAATAACAAATCGGGGCGGCTGTTGGCGAAATTAGAATCTACCAGGAAGTATTCTTGTTCGCAACCACAACTGGAATTTACAGGGGCAATTTCGGTATTTCCTAACAGTTTTAATACTCTGGTTGCTGCTTTGTTCATGGCAGCAATGGAGCGCAAAAGCGGGGTTTTCTTGTCTAATGCTTCGCCTGTCCAGGAGATGAAAACAGTGGGAATGCACAATGTCATGCCGTTGTCTGTTTCCATGACATAGGCGGGGCTGGTGACATCCCAGGCTGTGTATCCGCGAGCGGCTGCGGTGGAGCGAATGCCACCGTTGGGGAAGGAGGAACCGTCGGGTTCGCCTTGTACTAGAAGTTTACCTGCAAATTCTGAGATGACGGAGCCGTCGCTTTGGACTGAGATGAAACCGTCGTGTTTTTCGGCGGTGCTGTTGGTTAGCGGGTAAAATACGTGGGCGTAGTAAAGGGCTCCTTTGGAAATAGCCCAATCTTTCATTGCTACTGCAACTACATCGGCTACGGAAGGATCGAGGGTTTGCCCGGTTTGAATGGTGTTTTTTACTGATTTGAAAATATTTTTGGGCAGTCTTTCTTGCATTTGGCTCAGACTAAAAACGTCTGTTGCCCACATATCTTCTAAGCGCTTGGGAGGCTTGGCAGGGGTCAGTTGGCGGTTGACGATTTGAGAAATTGCTTGAACGCGCGATTCGTTTCCACTCATGGTTATTTTTATGGGGATTGGGGACGAGTAGTTGTGAAAAAATAGAGGTTAGCCAAAGTCTAACCATTGACGAATATGTTGGATTTACCAACATTTTTAGTCTGAACTCACTTTTGGGAGAATGCCTTTTTTGGCAGCCTCTAAAAGATTGGAGGAGCGAGGCGGAATGACTTCGCCTTCCATCGGGCGTGACAATCCAGTATCAGATGCGGTTGGATTTTGATTATTAGCAAGAAAATAGATGACAAGAGCCTTTACTAATTTGAGTCAACATCGTAGATGTCGGCGCTGCACAGATTTAGTAGCTAATCTTTACCCTGGTAAGCTCAAAAATTTTGTGCGAATCAATTCCGATGAATTCAGCTCAAAACTACTTATGGTTTTTAATGGTTCGACGATCGATAAATCGCAGTCCAGCAAACAACGCACTTGTTTAGGGTTTTGGAGAATTATGGATATTACACAATCTACACTTGGAAAGTGTAAACAATGATTAAGGAAATAAATGTATCGTATGCTACAGAATTTTATGTTTTTTCCGAAGGGTCGATCGCACGTACCGCACATAACGGCAGGATTTGAGTATAACAGGAGGCTGCTCAAATAAAGGGGCGATCGTATACCAGAAAAAAGTTGTAGGGTGCGTCAGCAGCGGGTTATTTTATCCATAATTGAGGGTTCTAAGCTGACGTACTCTGCTAACGGGATACCCTGAATAGCTTCTTGGGAGCGTCGTGTTTCCGATTCCAAGATCTGAGTTAGCATTTGCGCGGCCACAATGCTAATATCTTGTCCCTGTCGATCGGCTTTTTCGCGAAGCAGTGACTCTATTTCTGGACTGAGGGAAATCGCAATAGTCATAGACTTGCTTCCTTAACATCAAGAACCATGTTAGTAATTATAGCAAACTGGGAAACTAAAATAAAGGGGCGATCGCACAGAAGCAAGTTCGACAACAGATTATGCAGCGGATGTAACGGATGAAAGTTCGGCAATGAGCAATGTACGGGATTTAACGGATAAAAGTTGTAGGGTGCGTCAGTACCGCGTTATTTGATAATTGAGAGTTGAAAGCTGACGCAGCATACTAGCTTATTTACTCTTTACTTTCGCCGCCCGAGATTCCACTGTGAATCCGGGAATATCTTGCAATTCTGTGGCGCTCAAACTGTACTGTTCGCAAACCAAACTCAAGCGAGTGCCGGTACTTTTAACAGCGTTGACAGAGTGAGTCAAATCTCCTTGAAAATAGATCAGTGAGTTGGTTTGTGGCTTAATCTGTCCGACTTGCTGTTTGTGGCGCCGCAGTATCAACTCTCCTCCTTGCAAGTTTGGGGGCACTTGTACGTACAAAACGCTGACGGCTGCGGGAGGTTCAACTGTTTTGCAGTACGATCGCAAAGATCGATCGATATGTGCATCGACGCGGGAACCTTCACCCAGCAGCAGGGGGTTGAGGTAAAAAGCGTTGCATTCAGGCTGCAATGCTTGGTCTAGATAGGGTTTGAACAACGGGAAACGGCGCTCTACTTCGGCGATTTGGGCGCGCCCAAATACTACGGAAAAGCCTTTTGTGCCAATAAAATCGCGGTTGAGGTTGTTGATGGCAAAGTAAGGTGAGGCGAGAATTGCTCCTCGTAAGTCGTTGAGATAGTCGATCGAGAAAGCGTTAGGATGTTGGCTATAGTATTTCAAGGCGCTCAAAAATCATCAAAGTTTAACGGAAACAGCGGATAGGCACGTAGCAATCACCAGTCTGAGGGATTGCTGCGTGCCTCGCAATGACATAATATAGCAGCAATTTGCGATCGGATGAAAGACAGGACACGGTAGTGCCGTTTCCCTACGAGTGTCTAAGTTTCTCGTTACATGAAATACAGCACACGGCGCCGTGGCATTTCCCTATCAATCAAAGATTTATGCAATAACTCTAATAACTTCTTCCTTCTTCCTTCGTATCCGCTCAATAAATAGGGGTAACAGCCAAAAAGAAGGTTCACAAATACGCACAGCATTGTAGAATAGACCTCTTACAAAAATCCGAAAATACCATGAAACCATCTGCGTCAATCGGTGTTGCATCTGCCCGATATCTGCGGTTGCTCTATGACTCGAAGATTTTTGCAAGAGGTCTAATATAAAGCATGAGGCAAAAAACATCTGCTCACAAATTAGTAGAGACCTTAAAAAGCTGCAAAAAGAAGTTGCCGAACCGAGTGAATTGATGGCTGGTACTCAATAATAATCTGTCGAATCGCTCTCATGTTTATGATTCGCGATCGCCCTTTTCATCTCTTCTCATGAAAAAGTGCGATCGCGCGAATCACAGATTACCGACAACTAGCGACTAATTCTCAGCGTCATCTTCAAAAGTTTCCTCAAATCCAGCTAAGAAGTCATCCAAAGCAACCGAGGCGATCGCCAAATTAATACTATCAGCATCTTCCAATCCCCAGGTATTCACCCCAACAACTTGACCGGCCATATTAATCAACGGGCCGCCAGAATTTCCCGGATTAATCGCCGCATCAGTTTGCAACACCTTCACCTCAGCAACCTCATCTTCATCATCCTCGCCCACCTCATACTCTTCCGGTTCGCGAATTGCACTAATAATACCTTGAGTTACAGTTGAGGCAAACTGTCCCAAAGGATTACCCACAGCAATTACCCGATCGCCAACTTTCACATCAAAAGACAATTCTAGGGGAGAATATTCTTCGGGAGATTCTACTTGTTCTCCTGTTGCTGGATCGATCATAAAACCAGTAATCAAAAGCAATGCTAAATCCTCTTCCGCATTGCCAGTAAATACCACCTCTGCCATTCTCAACTTTCCGTCGTGAGTTTCCACTAAAACCTGTTCGACTTCATCTTCTTCGTAGAAATAATCTTCATCGGCAATATCTTCGACAACGTGATAGTTAGTGACAATTATATCAGGCGATACAAAAAAGCCACTTCCGGACGAAATTTCTTCTCCTGTATCCCAATCCATCACGTAAACTGAAACTACTGAGGGCAACACTTGCTCGACGACATCGGAAAAGTTTCCCGTCTGGGTTTTAAACTCTTTCAATTGCTGCTGCAAAGCTTTCCGATCGTCCTGTATTTTGCGATAAAGTTGCTGAACTTTTGCTAATTCTAGCTTTAATTGAGTTTCGCTCATATTTTGCATTTCCCTAAAATAGGTTGCTGATTTATTTTCGATGTTTGATTGTAGATTTTGGATTGGTATATTGACCATTATGAGGCTTATGCAAAGAAACCCGGTTTCTACGAAAAATCCTGGGCTTTACAGCAAGGCATCCATCCATAAACCGGGTTTCTCAACAGCCATCATAAATTAGTCAGATATTTGTGAAATCGGCAATTTTCTTTAAAATTACCATTTAAAATCTACAATCAGACTTCTATTGTACCTGTGAAAGCAAAAAGCGAATCGCCAATTATTTTTATTGTACAAAAGGCGATATACCTGGTTTCAAAGCATTGACAAATAGATGCAATCGCATTTATGAACCGCGTTTAACTTCGACAAATATTTCCTCCAAAATTTCACTAGCTCCCTGTTGGCGCAGGCGGTGAGCGAGGTCTATTCCCAGCATTTCAGCAGTCTCGGCGGCGCCGGAAACAGTATCTTTGACGAATCGCTTGCCGTCGAGACTCGATACCATTCCGGTTAAGGTTAATTGACCGTTTTCTATTTTGGTATTGACGCCGATGGGTACTTGACAGCCGCCTTCTAATTCCCGCAGAAATGCGCGTTCGGCATAGCATCGTTGGGCGGTTTCCGAGTGTTCTAGAGCTTTAATCACTTCCATTATTTCGGTGTCTCCGGCGCGGCATTCGATGCCCAAAGCACCTTGTCCGACGGCGTGAAGCGAGATTTCGGGAGAGATAATTTGGTGGATGCGATCGCCCATTCCCAATCTTTCGAGTCCTGCAACTGCTAGAATAATCGCGTCGTAACCGCCATCATCTAATTTAGCGAGTCGAGTATTGAGATTGCCGCGAATATCTTTAAATTCAAAATGAGGGAAATGGTGTCGCAGTTGAGCCAGTCGGCGCAGCGAAGAAGTGCCGATTACTGCACCTTCTGGGAGGGTGTCGAGTTGCTTGTCTTTGTGCTTGGAGTGTACAACCAGCGCGTCAGCGGGATTTTCGCGTTCGGTGACGCATCCTAAGATTAAACCTTCGGGTAAATTGGTAGGCAAATCTTTGAGGGAATGAACGGCAAAATCCGTTTCATTGTTGAGCATTCCCGTTTCTAATTCTTTGGTGAAAAGTCCTTTATCGCCAATTTTAGCAAGCGCGACATCAAGAATTATGTCCCCTTGGGTGGACATGGTGTGGACTTCAAAAGTGTGTTCCGGGAAGTGTTTCTGTAGCTCTGCTTGCACCCAGTGGGTTTGAACGAGGGCGAGTTGGCTTTTGCGTGAACCGATGCGGACGGTTCGGGAGGGGGCGGATGTGGTTGGGGACATAAGATCGATCGGAGGATAGCTTGAAATCAGCCAGTATATTCACCTGATCTAGCGTACCGCAGGTGGGGACTTTAATTGCTGGTTGGGACAATTCGGGGGACAAAACTGACGCGATCGACCTGGAGGAGGCAAAAGGCAGCCGACGATGTATGATTTGCCTAGGGTCGATCGGGCTGAAGCTGGTTTGCCTGAAGAGTTAGCTCAGCATTAGCTCGAAAGAATTAGCTCCCAGGTTGCAGGATTTGGGGATAGAAATGTTGGAATGAAGGGAAAAGGTTGATCGTAATTGCGATCGTATTTTTAAAGCAGCATCCTAGTTTAGGATAAAAGTGAATTT
>JBDTEI010000094.1:0-5529 GCA_039922675.1 Microcoleus sp. | reverse complement strand
GATTTTCCGGTAAGGGAACTGTTGCTAGAGCTTTAGAAGCTGACTCGTCGGTAGGTGCGACAAAGCTGCCTGCTTTGTTTTGCAAAGATGCAAATTTGACGTTGTTGTTTTTGGCGTAGCCGTATTCTATGTAACCGATGCTGCCTGCGGTTTGCAGGATTTGGGCTGTGACGCCTTCGTTGCCTTTGGCGCCTACGCCTACGGGCCACTGTACTGTTTTGCCGTCGCCTACTGCTGTTTTCCAGTCGGGGCTGATGGCACTCAGGTGTTTGGTGAAGACGGCGGTGGTACCGCTACCGTCGGAACGGTGGACGATGGTGATGGCTTGGTCTGGCAATTTAGCGCCTGGATTGGCTGCTGCAATTTTAGGGTCGTTCCACTTGGTAATTTTACCTTGGAAGATTTCTGGGTAAACGTCTCTGGGCAGTTTGAGTTCGGGTACGTCTGGCAGGTTGTAGCCGATGACGATGCTGCCGGCTGTCATGGGGAGCAGGAGTACGCCTTTGTCTGCTGGAACTTTGGCGATTTCGTCGTCTTTCATGGCGGTGTCGCTGGCACCAAAGTCTACTGTGCCTTTGGTAAATTGTTCGACTCCGGCACCGCTGCCTACTGATTGATAGTTAATTTGTACTTTGGGGTTGATTTTGTTGAAGTCTTGAAACCAGCGCTGGTAGAGAGGCGCAGGGAATGAGGCGCCTGCTGCTGTTATGGCTACGTCTGAGGTTAGGGCAAGTTTGGTGTTGGCTGCTGCCACGGGGGCTGCGCCGGGGGATGCTGCGCCGGGGGTGGGGCTGCTGCCTGTGGTTGTGCTGCCGCCGCCGCAAGCTGCTAAGCTGAGGGCGATCGCCATAGCGGAAATTGCTGTGGTAACACGATTCGGATTAATCAGGTTGATACGAAAAAGCATAGGTATACGAAAGTTGCGATCTTTATACGGGGTTTCCCGCATCAGCATATCGCGCGAAAGTAAAGGTTAGGTTAAGATTTTTTACATTTAATCGCAGTTTAATATTAATTAATGTTAATCAAAAATCATTGATGAGCTTGACAGGTGTAACTTTATAAAGTATAGACAAGATGAATTGGTAGGGAAACCAGGATGCGATCGCCCGATCGCGAAAAATTGCCCATTAAATTATCAAAAGCTCCAGACTTGAAAACCATAAAACTCTACAATGGTGGTTGTTTTGACAAGGTGTTAGTATTGAGAACTTAAAAGCTGCGGGCATTACAGCTTGCATCTGACCGACAAACGAGCCCGCCGGGCCCCTGGCTTCAGACACGGGGAAAAGTCGGTAGCGGTTTCAACCGCCTTCTTCTTCTTCTTTTTCTTCTTTTTCGTGTTGTTTATAGTCTTAACATATCTATCCTTTCAATTAGTTGTTCTACTGCTACAATAGTCCTATGAAACAACGATATAAGTACCGCATATACCCAACTTCTCAGCAAGCTCGTAATCTTGCCAATTTGTTTGGTTGCTGTCGTGTTGTGTGGAACGATTCACTAGCATCGTGCAATTCATTAGACAAGTTGCCCAGTAAGGTCGACTTGCAAAAAATCTTTATTACTCAAGCTAAGAAATCGGAACAGCGAGAATGGCTGGCGGAAGTGTCAAACATTCCTCTTCAGCAATCAATTGCCGATCTAGGGGTAGCTTGGAAGAACTATTTTGATTCGCTAAAAAGCAAGCGAAAAGGTCGAAAAGTTAGTCGTCCCAAATTCAAAAAGCGTAATGACCGGCAGTCGGCACGATTCAGGATAGGAGGCTTTTCTATTAAACATGGAAAAATTTATCTTGCTAAAATTGGACGAATTAAAGTCGTCTGGTCAAGGGAGTTTCTGTCCCCGCCAAGCTCGGTCACGGTAATCAAAGATGCTGCAAACCGATACTTTGTCAGCTTTGTCGTTGAAGTAATTCCAATAATATTGCCAGACAACGGACAATCAGTTGGCATCGATCTCGGCATTACCGACTTCGCCACTCTGAGTACAGGTGAAAAAATAAAAGCTCCCAAACCTCTAAAGAAGAATCTAAGGAAACTTCATAAGGCACAACGTAAGTTAGCCAGAAAAAAGAAGGGGAGTAGGCGGAGAGAATTAGCGCGTCGAAAAGTTGCAAGGATTCACGCCAGAATCTCCGATATCCGTAACGATTTCCTACAAAAACTAAGTACCAGAATTATTCGTGATAACCAAACGATAGTCCTGGAAGACCTTAACGTATCTGGTATGATGAAAAACCGTAAACTATCTCGCGCTATTTCTGATTTAGGCTGGCGAAGTTTTCGGACAATGCTGGAAGCCAAGTCGGAAATGTACGGGAGAGACTTTAGGCTTATCAGCCGATGGGAACCGACTAGCCAACGATGCTCCTGTTGTGGGAAAATTGGCGGAAAAAAGCAACTCTCAGTTCGTGAATGGACTTGCTTGTTTTGTGGGGCAGTTCATGATCGAGACGAGAATGCGGCTATTAATATAAAAGTCGCGGGCGGATTGCCCGAGACTCTAAACGGACGTGGAGGACGGAGTAAGACCGTATATAATACGGGATCTTCCAATGAAGCGTCAACCCACCAATTTCCCAAGCAGCTTTCGTTGTTTGGGTAGATTGGAATCCCCCTGATTCATCAGTGGGGAGGATATCAAGAAGACCTTCTGACGGGTAGGACGTTCTCGCCTTGCACAAACATAAACGGTCGATCGCAACTTCGGTCTTCCTTCTTCCTGACATCCATTACATCCCGTACATAATCCGCTGCCGAACTTCCTTCTTCCTTCAACATCTGCTATAATGCCTCCTCCTATCGAATTAATCTGGGCTTTTATTGGTTTGCTCCTAACGATAGGAGGCACTTTTTTGCCTGCATCTGTCACAATTCCGATCGGGTTTTGGGACGATCGCGGACTTCAGGCGTACTCTTTAGGTGTTACCTATCAAATTGGAGCAGTATTGCTAGTAGGCTGCATGGGCGGCAAAAATGCTGCTGCTCTCTCGCAAATTGCCTATTTGGCATTAGGATTAACTTTGTGGCCAGTTTTTGCTCAAGGTGGCGGCATCGGCTATCTCAAAGAAGCTAGTTTTGGGTATTTGCTGGGTTTTGTGCCTGGTGCTTGGGTGTGCGGCTGGATGGCTTTTAAGGTGTCTTCACGGCTGGAATCGATGGCTTTTAGCTGTTTGTGTGGTTTATTTACAGTTCACGCGATCGGCTTAATTTATCTAATTTTTAGTTACTTGCTGATTCCGGGCAAAACAACACCTTTATTCAATGAGATTCTGAAATATTCGGTTTATCCCCTGCCGGGACAGTTGGCGGTAGTTTGTGCGATCGCACTGCTGTCATTTACTTTGCGCCGGTTGATGTTTTATTAATTAGTCAGTTGTCAGTTGTCATTAGTCATTAGTTATGATATTAGGTTATACTGTGTTTGCGCATTGGTGAACAATCTCACTGCGACTCGGAAATTTGCGTAACTTTTTTCCTGCCCGATGTTCTATATTCTATTGCCTAATCCATGCGTTTTAAAAGAAATCCCTTATTCTGGGTTGCTGCTATTATCAGTTTAGTTTTAGACCACTTGAGTAAGTTTTGGGTGGTGCAAAATTTTGACTTGACGATTCCCCCGCAGACTCAGCCGCTGTTACCAGGGATATTTCACTTCACTTATGTTGTTAATACCGGTGCGGCTTTTAGTCTGTTCAGCAATGGCGGGGCGAGTTGGTTGCGCTGGCTGTCTTTGGGCGTGAGTGTGGGATTGATGGTGCTGGCTTGGTTCGGGCCGCGAATTAACCGCTGGGAACAAGCTGGCTACGGTTTGATTTTGGGGGGAGCACTCGGGAACGGGATCGATCGATTTGCTTTGGGCCACGTTGTAGATTTTATCGATTTTCGGATAATTCGGTTTCCGGTGTTTAATCTGGCAGATGTGTTTATTAATGCTGGGATTATCTGTTTGCTGATTGCAACTTTTCACAGTGCACCGCCGCCGAGAAACCGAGACGATCACGATTCTATTTCAGAGTAATAGCATTTTCTCAAGTCTTTAGACCTCTTGGAAAAATCCGAAAATACCCTGAAACCATCTGCGTCAATCGGTGTTGCATCTGCCCGATATCTGCGGTTGATCTATGACTCGAAGATTTCTGCAAGAGGTCTGTTGTACAACATAATTGTTGGCGGAGTCAAACGAATGTTGTTTGCACTCTGCTGGCGATAACACAGGTGCGTCGCTACTCGAAAAGTCGATTTGTTTAAGAGATTTTGAATGGCGACGCACTCTACGGCTGATGGGATGCGATCGCCCTACACTAGGCCAGTGATTCGATTTGATTGATAACTGGGAAAAACTCGATCGATCTTTTCCTGACTCAGCCCTAAATGACTCTGCAACAAAGTCGCAATTACATCTCGAAAATCCGTCGTCACGGCTAAATCGCGCTTTTGATACAACTGACTTTCATCCAATCCCGGCCACTCGCCGTAAACTTTGCCGCCCTTAATTTTACCACCCAAAACCCACATTACATTTCCGTGTCCATGATCCGTGCCGCCGTTGCCATTTTCGCGCACAGTGCGGCCGAATTCTGAGATGACGACGATCGCACTTTCGGAGTAAACATCGCCCAATCCCTGTACCAAATTCGCCAAACCCTGTCCCAGAGGGCGCAATCGTCCGGCTAATTGTCCTTGGGAACTTCCTTGATTGATGTGAGTATCCCAGCCGCCGAGGGCGAGGAAAGCTAGCTGAATACTTGAGTCTCTCGCCATCAGCCGCCCCAATTGCGTCGCGTCGCCGGGGAAACCGTCGGTTAAGGGTGCGCCGTTATTGGCGGCTTTCATTTCTGCATCCAAGTCTGCAAGCAGGGTTTGGCGGGCGGCGCGGCTTTCTCGGTATACTTGACCTAGTTGGTCGCTGTCGCTGTAAAGTCGATCGAACGCGGTGGCGATTTGGGGCCTGTCGATCGCGATCGGGCGACTGGCATTTTTACCTAGTCCAAAGCTAGCAACTGCCATTTTTCCCGACAGGATGCGGGGCGTGGTGGAGCCACCATTTAGGGCTTGGACGGGGGAATTGGCGGACATGACTGATAGCAGGCGGTTCATCCAGCCGTCGGGGGTATTTTTTTTGCCCGGAGTGCCGCTTTCCATGTAGTCTTGGGCGTCGAAGTGCGATCGGGTGGGGTCGGGGGAGCCGCAAGCGTGGGCGAATGCGAGGGTTCCTTGCTGCCACAGCGGGGCGATCGGGCTGAGTGCGGGGTGGAGCCCAAAACGGCCGTCAAGGTCGATCGCACCGCCTTGCAGCCCCGGTTTTGGGATGGCTATTTTGGGTCGAGATTGATAGTAATTAGCCTCTTGGTAGGGAACAATTACATTTAAGCCATCGACTGCGCCGCGCAAAAAGATGACGATCAATCGTTTGTTGTTGGGTGCGGCGGCTTTTACCGCTAAACCGTGGAGTCCGACAGACATAATTGTCGAAGTAGAAAGTAATCCGGTTTGAATTAAGAAGTGGCGTCTGTTCATGGTAATT
>JBDTEI010000093.1:0-5909 GCA_039922675.1 Microcoleus sp. | reverse complement strand
GTAAAATCGTAGTTTTTTGTTAAGAAACCCGGTTTTTTGGCTGTTGCTGGGGTAAAATTCCAGGCTTCTATACTGTTCGTCAATACCTATCCGCTCGATCGAGCTTGAGCCACTACGCACGCTACATATAAATCTCCAATCTAAAAATGGAAAATCGTTACGCAATTACCCACCCTCAAAGCTGGGTTTTCCGGCAGAGTTCGGAAATAAATAAAATAAAATTTATTTCTTGTAAGCTTTTCGTGCTTTATTAAGGGTTTTTCCTTCTTCCTTCTTCCTCCTTGGTTGTTCCTCCTTGCTTCTTCCTTGTTTTTAGTCGATCGAGCGGATCAGAAAATTGCACTTTGCACCTATAGGTGCTATGATATTTTTATAAGGCTTTATTTTCGGCAGTACAGTTCGTTCGATCGGCGTTCCTCCGGATTTAAATCTCTACAACCTCGATTCTGGAGAATGTTCAATGTCAATCTATGTCGGCAATTTATCCTACGAAGTAACGCAGGAGCACCTCAGCCAGACTTTTGGAGAATACGGCACAGTAAAGCGCATTCAATTGCCTGCTGACCGCGAAACAGGTCGGATGCGTGGCTTCGCTTTTGTAGAAATGTCTACTGAAGCAGAAGAAACCGCAGCCATTGAGGCTCTTGACGGTGCTGAGTGGATGGGTCGCGACCTCAAGGTCAATAAGGCAAAACCCCGTGAAGAACGTGGTTCGTCCAACAGCGGTAACTGGGGCAACAACGACCGCTCTTCTCGCCGTTACTAAACCCACCCAAGCTAAGTTTTTAGCTTGACCGTGTATTCGACAGGGCGAAAATGCAGTCAACAATCATTCTTTGTTGAGAATAGATAATAGTTGATTGTATGATCGCACCGCGTCTAAAAACCTCAAACTCTTGCTAGACAATAGTTTGAGGCTTTTTTATGGAAAAAATTTATTCATCAAAAGTTCGATGCTGTGCGAGGATTCCTAGCTGACCTGAAAAACTGTAAAATATAATCTAATACGCTTGGGTTAAGGTTTTTGTGATTGCTGTACCCGTGAAGCAATCGCAGTGTCTATTTTTCACGTCGTTTTCCCGATCGGACTGTCTTAACTGAACTGTATTGAAATATAATCGGCAGAGAGAGCCACTTTCCCCAAAGCCGACGCGGCGCAGCGAAACAAATAAATCGCAGAGTCTGGCGATTGCAAAGTGTACCAAACGATGACAGAATCATCAATGAATCAATGATGACTAAATCACGGGTATGCTCAAAAAAATATTGAGGCAAATTTCTAAGTCAGGTAGTGATCAAAACTTTCTGCATTTTACAGAAAGTGTAGAAGTCATAATATCGAAAATTTTATCGCTAGCGATGATTTTGGTAATTATCGTCAGCGTTTGCGATTTGATGATTTTTTTAGTAAAAGAATTGTTCAACGACAACCAGACTTTGTTAAAAGACACCTTGTTTGTCATATTTGGGTTATTTTTAAATGTTTTAATTGCTCTGGAAATATTAGAAAATATTACAGCTTATCTAAAAAAGCACGTAATTCAAGTAGAGCTGGTTATTGTAACTTCTTTGATAGCAGTATCTCGAAAAATCATCATTCTCGACCTAGAAAAGAAAACCGCAGCCGACTTGATTGGTTTAGCCGCGGCAATTTTCGCCCTTTCTATCAGTTACTTGATAGTCCGGTATGCAAATAAAGGAAATGATTAATATCAGGAATTAGTGATTAGTCATTAGTGATTAGTCATTAGTCATTGGAAATTTTTTACCACAGAGGACGCGGAGGAAGAGAAGAGGAGAGATGAATAATTCCGATGATAACGGAAGTGATACGATCTAGATATCTTCTAACAAACCAGGAGGAGGCACAATTTCAATTCTGCCTTGTTCTAAGTTAACAATTGGCACAATCTCTTGCACAAAAGGAATCAAAATTTTGGTCGATTTAGGCTCTTTAACGCGAATTTTTCGTGGTTTGCGGGTATTTCTGGGGTCAGCATTTGCTGTGGGAGTTTCAGGTCGTTTTGGCTTTTCTCGTCCTGGGGCGACAGGTTCTGGCAGTGTTAGATTTGTTTCTACTTCTAAAAGGTCGTTACCTGCGGGAATAATATCACTTACCTTACCTAGTATTACCCCCGTTAACTGATTAAAAACTTCCATACCGATCAAATCTTGGACGTAAAACTCATCAGATTCGAGGTAAGGTCGATCGCCCTTTTCCACAAACAACTTACAGCCCCGCAGTGCCTCAGCACCATCGCGGTCTTCCACACCCTCCACCTCTACAGCGTACAACCCTTTGCCCGGAATGTAGCGACCGCCCAAAAACTCGATCGGTTCCGGTTCAGTTTTTTTAGGGCGCAAAATCCACCGCTTCCCCGGTTCAATAAACCTTTCCGGGAAATCCGAATCGGGATAGACTCGCACTTCCCCATATAAACCTTGAGCTGCTACAATTGTACCGATTTCTATCCACTCAGACATAAACTTTTTGCGAATTGGGAATTGGGCATGGGGCATGGGGCATGGGGCATGGGGCAGAAAAGCATCTTCGCAGAAAAGCATTGGTAGCAAACAACAAATAACCAATAACTACTGACTACTGACTACTGACTTCTTTACACCAACCCATTTCTCAGCGCTACAACGGCTGCTTGCACACGGTCATCAACAGCCAACTTATTCATAATACCGCGAACGTGAGTTTTAATAGTATTTGGGCTCAAGTAAAGCGCCGCGGCTATCTCCGGATTGCTGTTACCTTCCACCATTAATCTTAACACCTCCAATTCCCGCTGTGACAACTGACCAAAAGTAGTTGTAGAAGCAGGCATCGGGGGTTTCAGGTGTTCGATGACAATGCGGGCAATTTGAGGATCGAGGTAGGTAGCCCCCTCTGCTGCCGCTGCAATCGCCGCTAACAGCCTGTCTACGGAAGCACCTTTAATACAATAAGCATCTGCACCGCTAGAAAGGGCAGCAATAATTTCAGTTTCTGCCGTGTGAGAAGTTAACATTACTACTCTAACTTCCGGCAGTTGTGCTTTAATTTGCTGTGTCGCTGCTATACCGTCTAGCCGCGGCAAACCGATATCCATCACAATAATATCAGGTTTGAGTTTTAGTGCGGCTGCTACGCCTAAATAACCGTCTTCTGCTTGTCCTACTATTTCTATTTCTGGGGAATCTGCTAAGACTTGCTCTAATCCCAGTTGCATCATCGGATCATCTTCAACAATTAAAATTTTCATAGGAAGAAGGAAGAGGGAAGAAGGAAGAAGGAAGAAGGAAGAAGGAAGAAGGAAGAAGGAAGAAGGAAGAAGGAAGAAGGAAGAAGGAAGTTCGGCAACGGATTTTTTAACGGATTTAACGGATGGAAGAAGCAAGATTAATGACTAATGACTAATGACTAATGACTAATGACTAACTTTTAAAACTTCAACAAATTCGCCTGGCCAAACCCAGGTTTCCGATGTGGGCAAAACTGCTAAACCAGTCGTATTCGCGAGATTAATTAAATTTGCTGAATTTTGGCTGCCGCTAGCAGGTTCAAATTCCCAGACTCCTGCAACTAAATGTAGTTTACCCCAAACATAAGTTTCGCGCTTGCCGTGCGATCGCAATTCAGAATGACATCGAGCCCGCACAAACTCCGGGCCCCAAGCATCCGCGCCCAGCCCAGACATCTTTCTCAAAGCAGGCACAACAAACCGCCAACAGCAGACTAAAGCTGAAACCGGATTTCCCGGCAAACCAAAATAGAGACAATCCGAACTCGAAATCGGCGAATCGGATTTTTTTTCATCTCGTTTAAACGCAGCAACCGTCAAAGGTTTTCCCGGCTTAATCGCCACAGCGCTTATGTGAATTTTACCTCCCAAGTCAGCCAATATTTTATCAATATAATCGTAATCTCCTACCGAGACTCCGCCCGTAGAAAGTACCACATCTGCTGTCGAAACAGCCAAACTTATTGTCTTTCTTAGCGCATCTTCACTGTCAGGAACAATCTCCAATCGAATCGGCTCAAATCCCATTTGTGCCAACAAAACGGTCAAAGCATACTGATTCGAGTCTACCAGTTTCCCAGGTGCCAAAGGTTGGTCGGGCGATACCAATTCGTCACCAGTAGAAAAAATTGCCACCCGCAGACGCCGATAAACAGGAACTTGAATGCACTGGGCAGTTGCTAACACCGCGATTTCTGGGGCGTTGATAACTGTACCGGGAGTTAGCAACGTTGTTCCTGCTTGATAAAAAGCACCTTTGTGCCTGACAAATGCTTGTGGTTTTTCAGGAGAAACTAAGATAAAAATACGATCGCCCTCACGCCTCGTTTCTTCCTGCATTACCACCGTATCAGCACCATCCGGCATCATCGCACCCGTAAAAATCCGCGCTGCTTGCCCCGATTGTACCGTACTTTGAGGCAAATATCCCGCTGGAATATCCTCAATTACTTCGAGTACCGCCGGTTTTTCGGCGCTGCAATTTTCCACATCAGCAAACCGCACGGCATAACCATCCATTGCCGAATTGTCCCAATAAGGAAAATCGAGGGAACCAGTGACGGGAGCCGCCAAAATACGCCCCGATGCTGCCAGCAAGTCTACAGTTTCTACATCCCGCTGACTGTCGAGGGGTTGCGCCAAATTTAGAACGATCGATTCTGCTTCTTTCACTAACAGCATGACTGTCTCCCACTTTAACAAGACTCTTGTTAGTTTAGCAAATTAGTAGCTATAGTGAAGATGTTTTTTTATATTATGGCAGTAAAGCTGCATTTTGCTATCGAGCGCTTATGAATATTTCTCGTTCTATTTTTAGACTAAACTGTTTATCTCTACTACTGGTGCTACTACTAATTTTGTTAACTAAGCGATCTCACTTGGAAGTAGGCGATTTATTTGCTAACCCTTTTTTTTCTCCCCATCCCAATGTGGCTTTATTAACTCGGACATTCCAACTATTATGTTCTGTACCTTTCATGGTCTGTACTTTTAGCTATGGATTGCTAAAAAATATGAAATCAAGCTATTTGGAAGAACGATTTCTTCTATGTTCAGCTATTTTCACCGGCGCATTTTTGTTCAATGAAATTTATCGAGTTCATGTATATATAGTTGTAGCCGGATTTCCCAAAATCGGAGTAGTTTTGCTTTACGCTGTTCTTTTATTGACTTACGGATGGTTTTTTCGGCGAGAATTAAAGGCTACTCCTTACCAATTAGCGTTAGCTGGTTTGGGGTTATTATTTGTGGCGATGGCAGTAGATTTGCTGCATTTACCAGCCGAGGATCATCCCAGTTTGTTAGAGGGAGTTCCTAAATTGTTTAGCGAAATCAATATTGCCTTTTATTATTGGTATGTCTGTACGTGTTTGATCGAAAAAGCTTTTCATAAAAACAGCACATCCTCCTTATAAAATTGTGATATCATGCTAGCATAAATACTACTAAAAAATTTCCAATTTAAAAAATAATCCTCCAATGTGAGGATTTACATCACCTATATCGATCAATCTTCATCTGCACTTAAAACACTCCAAATGCAGGCTCTCAAACACCATGATAGCAGTTACCATCAACTTTAATGCGATCGCCCAAATTACCGACGACCAATTTTATCAACTGTGTCGCCAAAACCCAGATGTCAAATTTGAACGCAACGCCAAAGGAGAAATAACCGTTATGTCACCCAGAGGAGGAGAAATCGGCAATTACAATTCAGAAATTAATGCAGATTTTGTGATTTGGAACCGACAAGCTAAACTGGGAGTTTGTTTCGATTCTTCAACTTGCTTCAAACTGCCCAACGGTGCCAATCGTTCTCCCGATGTCTCTTGGATAAAACAAGCAAGATGGGATGCGCTTACTACCGAACAAAAACAAAAATTTCCTCCCATCGCC
>JBDTEI010000092.1:0-7112 GCA_039922675.1 Microcoleus sp. | reverse complement strand
TTTACTTGTTCGTAAATTTGATAATCGCCTGTTGTCCAACCAGATGCTGCGTCAATTGTCAATAATACTAAATCGGCTTGTTTTGCTGCGGCGCGCGATCGCTCAACGCCAATTTTTTCTACCTTATCCTCCGTTTCCCGAATGCCCGCAGTATCGAGCACTTGCACCGGAATGCCGCCCACAACTAGCTGCGACTCTACCACATCCCGCGTCGTTCCCGGCAAATCTGTGACGATCGCCCGATCGCTCTTACTCCACGCATTCAACAAACTCGACTTTCCCACATTCGGGCGACCAACAATCGCCACTTTCAAACCACTTCTCAACAATTCTCCGCGATCGGCCGTTGCCAAAATTGTTGACAATTCGTGCAAAACATGATTTATTTCCAAACAAGTCTTAGCTTCATCTAAAGGCGGCAAATCTTCCTCGAAATCAATTCTCGCCTCAATTTCTGCCAACAAGTCCAAACAAGTTGTCCTCAATTTGCGAATCGGCTGGGCTAATTTTCCCTGCAAACCGGCCAAAGCACTTTGCGCGGCTGCGGGCGATTGTGCTCCCACCAAATCTGCAATACTTTCAGCTTGAGTTAAATCGAGCCTTCCATTCAAAAAAGCCCTCAGCGAAAACTCTCCCGGCTGCGCCAATCTCGCGCCGTTTTCCAAACACAACTGCAAGACTTGCTGCACCGCCATAATGCCGCCGTGACAGTGAAATTCCACCACATCTTCGCGGGTAAAAGAACGCGGCGCTTTCATAATTAACAGCAAAGCTTCATCGACTAATTCTTGAGTTTTGGGGTGGCGGATGTGGCCGTAAAGAATGCGGTGAGAATCCCAAATTTGCTGTCCTGGGGCGCGAAACAGAGTTTCGGCAATTTTTAAGGCTGCGGCACCGGAAACTCGCACAATGCCGACGCTGCCTTGTTGCGGTACTATGGCAGTGGCGATCGCTGCGATCGTTCCTCCTTTTGTTAGTGATTCAGACATTTTTATTGTTCACACATTCCAAAGTTATCTCAATCTCCTGTTTGTTAGTATCAGGCGGTTGCTTTTCGGTCTTCGATGGTATAAGTTTCTGGTTGGTAATTCAATAAATCACAACTGCCGCCCTTTTGGGCAAACTACACGAGTTCCTGCGTTGAAGAGTAGAGGATATTTTTGAATATTTTTCCTAAGCTGGCTAATTGCTCGTCGGCTGCGAGAGACAAAATAACTTGAATTAGGGATTTAACCAGTTGTACCTTGATTTGACCCACCTCCGACCCGGTTGTTAGATTATACAGATTTGATTGACAGCATAAACAATTTCATTGATTTTTCCCAATATATTATAAGAGAGTGGCCGCTGCGGGGACATCGATCGCCCGCAAAGCCCCATTCACGGCCCGAGCGAACTTAAATTAGTCAGCTAAATCTTTTTGCTATCCTGGTTTCATGCGATAATCGAACATTAACAGGGCAGAGGGCAGAGCATGATTGGTCAACTTCTCGACAGACGTTACCGCATCATTAAAGTCACAGACTCAAGTGAAGTGGGAAAAACTTATATAGCAGCCGATACTCACCGTCCCGGGTATCCGCAATGCACAGTTAGAGAAATGCGGCTCCTCGGTACAAGTTCGCAAACTCCAGAATTAGTCAAAATTATATTTCAAAGAAATGCAGAAATAATAGAAAAATTGGGTAAACACGACAAAATCCCCGAATTATTGGCTTATTTTGAGGAAAATCAAAGTTTATACTTAATTGAAGAATTCATTACTGGTGAGCTTTTAAGCGAAGAACTGATAGCCGGTGAACCTTGGGCAGAAGACGAAGTAATTGCTCTGCTATCATCCATATTAGAAGTTTTGGCGTTCATACATGAGAACGGCTTCATTCACCGCAGAATTCAACCAGACAGAGTTATCCGGCGCGAGTCAGATGGCAAATTTGTGTTGAGTGACTTTAGCTTAGACAAAGAAATTAACCCGGAACTCGCTAATAGTCATTTGTTGGCGCCAACCTCCCCGAACTCTGTTAAATCGCCTTTGGGAAAAAAAGAGGAGTTGGGTGCTGAAACATTATATATGCCGATCGAGCAATCGATGGGCAACCCCCGTTACAATAGCGACATTTATGCTCTAGGTATAATCGCCCAGCTTGCGGTAACGGGACTCTCACCCCAGGAACTGAATGCCTTAAAAAACAAAGGCGAAATTCCCTGGCGCAACCGGGCAACTTGTTCGGCGACCCTAGCAGATATTATCGATCGAATGGTGCGCTCCGACTGCGAGGAACGCTATCAGGAAGCTACGGAAGTTTTGGCAGACCTCCAACAAATCGCCGTAAAATGGGAGGCTGGGCGATCGTCGCCAGTCACCATCATCACCAAGGCTATGAGTCAATTGCAGCCGAGACAGCGCCCAACCAGACTGTGGCTGTTCGCTGCAATACCCGTAGCTTTAATCTTGACAGCAGTCATAATTTACTTTTGGCAGAGTCAAAATCCGGCAAGGGCAAAAGAATTGTTAGCCCGGGGCGTTACCAAGGCGCAGCAAGGCGACAAAACAGGCGCGATCGCCGATTATACCCAAGCGATCGCCCTGAATGCCAGCGATGCCGAAACTTTCTACAAGCGGGCTAACGCTCGCTATGACATGGGCGCCCGGGAGCAAGCAATACAGGATTACACGCAAGCAATTAAAGTCAATCCCAGCCACACCAAAGCCATCTACAATCGAGGTCTGGCCCGCCGCGACACCGGCGACAACCGGGGGGCGGTGGAAGATTTTACCCAAGTATTGCGGCTGAGTCCGAGCGACGGTGAGGCATACTCTCAGCGGGGTTTAGCCTATTATGATTTGGCTGACTACCCCCAGGCAATTGAAGACTACACTCAAGCAATTCGGCTCAATCCCAACGATGCTACAGCTTACAGCAATCGGGGTTTAGCTCGATCGGCAGCCGGCGACAAAACCGGAGCAATGGCAGATTTTACCCAAGCGATTCAAATTAGTCCCAAAGAAGCTGGCGTTTACTACAGTCGCGGTCGATCGAGATTTAATCTGGCCGATTATCAAGGAGCGATGGAAGATTACAGTAAGGCGATCGAATTGGAACCAGAGCAAGCTGATGCTTATACCAATAGGTGCAGCGCTTACTTAAATTTGGCAACCTACGACAAAGCGATTGAAGATTGCAGCCGAGCAATTCGCCTCGATCCCAAAGATGAAGCAGCTTACAACAACCGCTGCATTGCTTATCTGAATTTAAAGCAGTTTCAAAAGGCCAGCGAAGATTGCAGTTTGACGATCGGAATCAACGGCAACAATCCCAAAGCATACAGCAATCGAGGATTAGCTCGATCGGCTTCGGGAGACAAACTCGGGGCTGTGGAAGATTTCACTCAAGCAATTAAGCTCAATCCCAGCGATGCCGTAGCTTACAGCAATCGCGGTACTGTGTACTCACAACTAAAAAATTACCCTCTAGCGGTTGAGGATTTCGCTCAGTCGCTGCGGCTCAACCCCAAAAATGCTAGCGCTTTTTACAGCCGAGGCCTCGTCCGCCGCCAACTCAAAGATCGGGCTGGGGCGATCGAGGATTTTCAGAAAGCTGCAACGCTGTTTCTAGAACAAGGAAGAGCCGATGGTTTTCAAAACGCACAAGCACAGATGAATGATCCTAAATAAACTATTAGTCGTCAGTCATCAATCGTCAGTCCTCAGTCATCAGTCATCAGTCATTATAAAAAATGAAAAATCAAGAAGGAAAAAAGAAACAGCCCAAATCACAAATTCCCAATTACCCATTACCAATTCCCCCTTCCCAGTCGCAAATTCCCAATTACCACCAATTACCAATTACCAATTACCAATTCTCAATTTCCGATATGAACATGGTTGGTCAACTTTTAGACAGGCGTTATCGCGTAGTGCAAATTCTTAGTTCGGGAGCTTTCGGACAAACTTATTTAGCTGTCGATACTCGCCGCCCGGGCCACCCTCAATGTGTAGTAAAACAACTGCGCCCTCCCAGCAACACTTCCACAGTTCTCAAAACAGCTTACCGCTTATTTAAACAAGAAGCAGAAATATTAGAAAAGCTGGGAAAACACGAGCAAATTCCATTTTTACTTGCTTATTTTGAAGAAAGCAATCAATTCTACCTGGTAGAAGAGTTTGTACCGGGACACGCCCTCAATAGAGAAATTGTCGCCGGTCAACCTTGGCGGGAAGAACGAGTGCTGTCGTTGTTGGAAGAAGTGTTAAAACTTCTCGCCTTCGTACACTCTCAAGGAGTGATTCACCGCGATGTTAATCCCTCCAACTTAATTCGCCGCAAACCAGACGGCAAATTAGTTTTAATTGACTTCGGCTCGGTTAAAGAAGTTGCCAATCACGTCAGCGACTACGATACAGAATTTCCGCGCACCATTGCGACTGGGACTCCGGCTTATATGCCGATCGAACAATTTCAAGGCAACCCGCAATTTAGCAGCGATCTTTATGCAGTGGGCATGATGGCTATTCAAGCTATCACCGGTTTGCCCGGTACGGATTTGCCAAAATTGCAAGATCCGAGTCCTTCTCACACGGGGGAAATTGTTTGGCGAAACCGAGCTCAATGTTCTCCGGTACTGGCAAATATAATTGACAAAATGGTCTGCCACCAATTTAGCAAACGCTATCAATCTGCTGAGGACGTTTTGGTAGCTCTCAGCAAGCTGAGACACCGCCAAGAGCCGGGGAATACGGCTCAAAATAAAAGTATGTCTCCGAGCTTACTGTCTTCTAATACTTTTTCGTCTCTTTTGGGGAGTCGGTTTTGGTGGCTGATTTTCGCTGGCTGCGGGGCGATTGCTATGGTATTTCTGTTTAATTATTGGAGCCGCCCGAATCCGATTAAAGCTCAGGAATATTACGCACAGGGAGTAGAAAAGTCTCGAAATAAAGATGCGGCGGGTGCTTGGCAGGCTTTTGATAAATCAATTCAATTAAATCCTAACAATCCTGAAAGTTTTTATCGGCGGGCAAATGCTAATTATGATTTGAAAAAGTATCAAGAAGCAATTGCCGATTATTCTCACGCGATCGCTCTCAATCCTAAATATTTTCAGGCTTATTTTAACCGGGGACTAGCCCGTCACGATTTTAACGACAAGCGCGGGGCGATTGAGGATTATACTCAGGTTTTAAGTCTCCAGCGCAACGATGTTGACACATATTATGAAAGAGGAGTTACTTATTTAGAACTGCAAGATTACAAGATGGCTATTCAGGATTTTACCGAAGTAATTCGGTTGCAGCCGAATTTGGTTAAAGCTTATCATTCGCGAGGGTTGGCTCGCGCGGGAAGCAGCGATTTGCAGGGGGCGATTGGAGATTATACTGAGGCAATTAAACTCGATCCTCAGAATGTTGATGCTTTCTACAGTCGGGGGAGAGCTCGCTTTCACCTAGGAGATTATCAGGGAGCATTGGCAGATTATACTCAAGTAATTGCGATCGATCCCAAGAGTGGAGATGCTTACGCGAATCGTTGCAGCACGCAGTTGAATTTGGGAGCTCATCAAGCGGCAATTGACGATTGCACTCAGGCAATTTCGCTGAACAATGCAGATGGGGTTCCTTACAACAATCGCTGCATTGCTTATTTAAATTTGAAGGATTATCCGAAAGCAATTGCCGATTGCACTCAAGCAGTGACACTCAATCCCAATGATTATAATGCTTTGAGCAACCGGGGTTTAGCTCGCAACGCAGGGGGGGACTCCCAGGGGGCGATCGCAGATTTTACCGCAGCAATCGGGCTCAATCCCAACGATGCTGAAGCTTACGCCAATCGGGCCAAGGTTTACCAGCAGTTAAATAATTACAATAGTGCGATCGCCGATTACGTGCAAGCCATTCGGATCAATCCGAATTATGCTGGTGCTTACTACGGTAGAGGAATGGTTAGGCGCTCATTGGGAGACAAAGCAGGAGCGATTAGCGACTTAGAAAAAGCGGGCAAAATCTTTCTCGATCAAGGACTTACAGGCGGTTACAAAGACACAAAATTTGAGATTGACAAACTCAAATAGATAAGACGTACGGTTGAAACCGCGTCTATAAAAACGAAGTCCGCCTCCGCGGACTGAAGAAAACAAGGTAATTTTAACGCTGGTCTTCAACCCGCTTGGAGTGGGTTTTGTCTGTATAGACGCGGTTTCAACCGCCCCGTCTTCTATTAAGAGTCTTGAATTCGCTTAACCAAATCATAAAACGGCTGCCAATTATCCTCAAGAGCGATCGGTTCCCAAACAGCCTCAATCGTCGGTCTCAACAGCGATTGTTCAGGATTGTGCTGGCGTAACCTCTCAGCCATCTTGTCCATATCGTCCGCCGACAAACTTTGCAAAACGTGATAATAAAACTGCCGCCAAGGTGCTAACAACTCCGCAGGTTCCGCCTCGCTAAAAATTTGATTAACATCATCTCGCCAAGTGCGATCAAACTGTCTGCGCAATTGCCAAAAGAAATCATGATAATCAACTTGAGACTCCGCCAGCATCTTAATTGTCAGCTTCAAAAGCTCATCACCATCCGCCTCAGGCAAATCCTCAAATCCCAATCTATTCAGCATCAACTGACGGTAAGCAGCATTATAATACTCACCAAACTTAGCCAAAGCAGCATCCATATCAGCTTGAGGAATAGCGGCTGCTAGCGGTTGCTGAAGCTTCTCCAAATTCCCGTGACAAATAAACGGTTGATTCCCGTAACAATAAAGACTATAATGGTCAAAATAAGCCGCTGTAAATTTCGGGTCATAAGTTGGAATAAACGCAAAAGGCCCGTAATCAAAACTTTCACCAGTAATCGACATATTATCAGTATTCAGCACCGCGTGACAAAAGCCTGCCGCCATCCACTGCGCGACTAATTCCGCTACTCGCTTGACTAAATCCGCATAAAACAGCGCATATTTTTCTTCCGGTGAAACACCTGCATTGCTAGATTCTAGATGAATTTCAGGATAATAATATTCAATCACAAAATCTAAAAGTTTTTTAATTAAATCCGGGCGGCGGATATAATTTAGTCTTTCAAAAGTGCCAAACCGGATGTGAGAGTGGCTAAAACG
>JBDTEI010000091.1:0-15168 GCA_039922675.1 Microcoleus sp. | reverse complement strand
CGATTTTCTGGCTGGGAAGGCGGGATAATCGGCTCTGTAGCATTAAATGATGAGTACAATCCTGGGGAGTTTCCAGCGCTATTTGCTACAAATGCGATCGATGGCAATTTGTACATCGGTTCCCAAGATATGATGACAGGTAAAAAAAATGCGGTACCTTGGCGAAATCAGTCTTATGATACTCCGGTAATTGTGTTTAAAAAGGAGATTGGTTCTTCAATTTCTACTCCCATATTTACCGATGGCAATAAACTAATCAGTGCGGGATACAACGGTGTTTATTTATTCGAGTTGAAGTGGGAACGAGCGAAGTCTGGAGATAAGAATGCTTTAAAAAATGCTAAAGGCGAGTTTTACCGTTTGAAGGTAAAAGAATCGGGGAGATTTAAACCGGGTTTATCCTTTGAGGCGACGCCTGTAGTTTGGGACGGCATTGTGAGGATTTGCGCCCGGGACGGCTGGATGTATACTTTGGGTTAGTTAGTAGTCAGTAGTTATGAGTTATTGGTTATGAGTTATTGGTTATTGGTTATTGGTTATTGGTTATTTACTACCAATTAGCAATGCCCTTAGCCCAATGCCCTCAGCCCAATGCGTCAACTCAACTGTTCGGGTGTTGAAATCCGCCACTGTCACCACCTGCCGTTTAACAGCGCTTATCTCTATCATAGAAAGGATCTCAGGAATTATAGGAAACTTGTTATATGGCGACTAATGACAGTCAAATAAATCAAATTTACGGTTCAGAGGATGCTCAAGGTATTTTACAGCTTGCGATCGCCCGCCGACAAGACGAAGGCGAACTTTCCCGAGTCCAGCTTTTCGAGATTGCAGCGGAATTGGGCATTTCCGAACAGGATATCGTGGTGGCGGAACAGCAATGGTTAGCAACTAGAGGGGAATTTCAAGAAAAACTGGTTTTTAACACTTACCGTCGCGGCAAATTGCAGAAAAATGTGACAAAGTACGGTATTATCAATAGTTTTTTAGTTTTGTTTAATCTAGCAGGATCGCACGAGCTTTCTTGGTCGCTGTTCATTTTATTAACGTGGGGATTGGGATTGTCGCTGAATGCTTGGAATGTTTATCAAACTGAAGGGGAAGATTACGAACAAGCGTTTCAGCGGTGGCGTTTGAAGAAACAGGTGGGACAGTCGATCGGTACTGCGACGGATAAGTTTATGAAGTGGTTGCAGTCATAAGAAGATTGGGCGATTGAAACCGCTTCTATACAAGGAAAATCACTCCAAGCGGGTTGAAGACAAAGGCGGTGACAATTACGTTATTCTTTTCAGTCTGCGGAGGCGGACATCGTTTGTATAAACCTGGTTTTAACCGTACGTCCGCATCTGTTTTATTGTTACAAGTTCCATCTCATTTTCCCTCGCGGCAATATTCAGTTTTCATAAATTGTCTCATCACTGGCGATAAACTGAACAGCGGTTGATTATGCTGTTCTTGTTTTTCAATCAAGGCTCGATTTCCCAAAGATAGCAGCGCCTTGCATAAATCGTCCGGCGATAATTGCACATTTTCTAGCAATTTAGAAATTGCAACAGGCTCGATTTCATTCGCGATGCAGCACATTACCTGTTTTTCTAAGTCTGATAAGCGATCGCACTGCTACTGCAATCTTGCTTTCAATTCCTCTCCCAAGAATAGCGTATCATATTTTAAGAATTCGGCAACTCGCCCGCTAAATAATTCTTGAATCATGGCTGCAACTATTTTCAACCACAAGGGATTACCTCGGTAAGTGTTAATCAGGGTTTCCCATTTTTCCGGTTCGAGTAAACCTTTTTCTCTGAGGATTTCGCCTGCTGCTGCACCTAAACCGTTGAGTCGTAAGGTGCGAACGCGGGCGTTTTCTCTGTTTAATGCGACAATTTCTCTAGGCGGTTCCCAACTATTGACGATTAAGCAACTGTTGTGGGAAGTTTCGCCAATACGTTTGAATAGGGTGCTGTAATTTTCATATTCTGGTGGATAATTGCCTGCTATTTGTCCGCTGCTGAGAATTGTTTGTACGTCGTCTAGGATGATGAGGCAGCGGTGCGATCGCAATTTGTCGATTAGCAGCGATAGTAGTTCATCGGTGCTTGTTGGTAATTCGGTTTCTGGTAGATTAGATAAAAATTTAAGTAGGCTTTTTAGGCTATTATGGAGGGTTGGGAATGTGCCGAGACTTCGCCAAATTACATATTCAAATTGATGCTGGATTTGTGGGAGGAGGTGGAGTGCGAGATTGGTTTTGCCAATTCCGCTGATTCCTAATATTGCGACTAGGCGGGTGCGATCGTGTACTATCCACTGTTGTAGGGTGGCGAGTTCGGATGTGCGATCGTAGAATAAGCTGATATCTGGTGCGTCTCTTAAGTCTTGGCGTATTTCGGGTTGGGTGTTTTCTGCGGTGGAGGGCGATCAATCTTTTGGAACTTCTAGAGAATGAGAACTTTCTGAACAGATGTTAATGCTATTAATCTGTGTAGAGTCTTTCGCGACATATGATGAAACTATGGAGATGTGCAACCTTTTGAATGTGGATTTAAAATTAGATTTATTAACTGCTTCACCTAATACATCTGAAAATATTTTCCATAATTCCGAAGCAACATCCCTAGCATGACCTTCACTACAATGAGCTTCCTCTGCGATTTTCGGGTATTTTTGACCTTGCCAAGCACCGATCAATATAGCCTCTTGTACGTTGTCGAGGTGTTTTCCAGTTTTGGTGAAAACAAGGTTGTCGGCAAATTTTAAAATTTCTTCAGCGTCCATCGATCGGGGTGTTGTGGGGGTTTTAGCTATTGTATCCGACATTTTCCGATATTACCAGATAAACTATGACTTTTTTCTAAACTGTGATTGATAAAACTCCCGGCATTTTCCGATATTATCCGGCTTGACACAACTTTATTTATACACGCATAATAATAATGTTAATTAGTGATGAGGTACCAACATGGGTGGTGGATACTAAACATCGGTGCTAGATAAATAGTTCCGATTAATTGTAGGGTTGAGCAACGCACCTGGCGTTACACTCGACCCTACACAATGGTTATAGCAATATTTTGTGAATTTGGTATAACCATTGTGATACGGAATCTGCAATCAATATTCTTGCAATCAAAGTAGAATTTACTTATTAGCAAAAGAGCGATCGCCCTTTCTTTCCTAAAGCGCGATCGCCCTTTTTTCATAACCCATGAATATTACCTTAAAATGGCAAATACTCAACAGTATTAGCCCACTCCTCTACATCAGATCCTAGAGCAATTAGTTCTAAATCTTTAACAAACTGTCCAATAGTTCCTCCCATTTGGTGTCCAAATATCAAACCCCCAAACAGTTTCCCTTGATTCTGCCAATCTTCAGCCATCGCTTTGAAACGGATGTCCTGCGTGAACAATACTCGACCCAGTACACCAACACGTTCCAGCAGTGCATCGTCCGTTAAAGTCGCGGCCCCGTCTTCAATAGCTGTTAGCACATCCACTCCACGACGACGCAGTTGTTCGGTAATTGCCTGGGGTACATGAACGTCCATGTAAAGCGGTACTGACATTTACAACAGCCCTTTTGCTTGCATTCGCATCCAAAAAGCCGATCGCACTTTTTGAGATTTTGCTTGTTCCGCTTCCCCCCACTCGCTGCGAATTTCGCCGTCTATCTCCTCCTGGTGGTCAAAATAATACGCCATTGCTGCATGAGCTTCCGCCATCATCAAATATGAGTGCTGACGGCACATTTCTTCAACTGACCACCCGTAAGCCAAATAGTCCATCACAATTTGAGCAATCCGCACTCGCGGTATCCGTTGCAGCCGTGCAGGTTCCCCTACACCTGGTTTTTCAATATGAGGATAAATGACTTGTAAAGTCATAATATTTTCTAAGCATTTTTACTGCAACTATGATAACATTTTTGCATCGCCCTTGCTTTCCTAAAGCGCGATCGCCTAAAAATTTACCATTCTAAAAATATAATTCCTCTAAATAGAGTTCTGTTGCTTCTTTCAGATTGGCGATCGCTTCTTCAATTGTTTCGCCCTGGCTAGCAGTTCCCACTTCAGGACATTCTGCCACATAAACATCTTCTTCCCAATAAACGATTGCTGTAAAGATACGAGGCATATTTTTTTGCAATACCTACTTAGTTCTTACTCTCATCCTGATTTTAGCACATCGGGCGAGACCCCTTTCTTGAGCTCTATTCCCAAGCGCGATCGCCCTTTCTTGAGTAGGGAAACGGCAAGGCCGTGTCCCTACAAATATCTGTTATTTTACGCCATATCAATAGGGACGTGACAATGCCGTGTCCGGCTTCTAATCCGCGCGGGCGATTCCCTACAGGATAGCTACCATTCACGCACTTTCTGTACCCAAAAAACCTAATTTTTCTCCGGCGAATCCCCATTAGCAGCATCTTTAATCACAGGATGAATTAAAGTCGATCGCAAACCTTGTCGAACTTCCGATTTCAAATACTTGCGCTGTAAAACCTGCCACTTTTGCCAAGCTGCGTAACGATTCTCTGCCAACAAACCAGCCAGTTTCGGCAACTCTTTTTGCAAATCGCGATCGACAAAATCTGTCAAAAACTCCCCTAAAACTTCACTATCTTGAATATCGCCCAAACATTCCTGAACAGCTTTCACATCTTCGACATAACCTTCATAACTCGGGCCGTAAAAATCGCCAAACAGATTCATCAAATAGCGAACCCGCTTAGCTTGCTTCCGCAAATCGTGCAGAATACTTCCCTCCGCTGTTAGCTTTTCTTCCACAGCCGACTCATTCAAATCATCACAAACTTTAACTTTACCATCCTCATATTCCGTACCCAGCAGCCAAGCCGGATGCAGGAAAAACTCGCTGATTTGAGGTAACAGTAAATCCGGCAAAACCTCAACAATTGGCAAATGTTCGATCGCCCTAAACTGCGGTTTTTCCAGCCAATTCTCGATCGACTGCTTCAGCAACTGGTAACTTTTGCGATCCAAAACAGCCCTCACCCCTTTCAAAGCCCGACGCCGCTGTTTGAGCAAATTTGACAAAGCCTCATCCAAAACTTCCTGTTCCTCAGTCGGCAAATTCGGATAATAGCGGTTTTGGAGACTTTCGAGCATCACATCCAAATCTCTGAGAGTTCCTAGAATCCGCCCCACCTTAGCAATTTTGCGTTCAGAAGCCTCTTTGGGCAAGTCTAAAACCGGAGCAAAACCCGTTACAGCCGATCGCAAACGTCGCATTCCGACTCGCATTTGATGAAGTTCTTCTGCGTCTTTGTCTTTGAGAACGTCAGCCTCGTGCGCTACTGCTTTGCGGTAATATTTCTCGATCGCACAAAATGCTGCGTCTCCGAGAGTTTTAACTTGAGTTTTAACTTTTGCTGATGTTTTTACGTTCATGGTTAATGTAGAGTCCACTGTCGCGATCGACTTTAATTTTGATTTCAAAGCTTTTCTAATAAGGTGTTATATCCTAGCACACACTTGAATTTATAAACCACAGTCAAAACAAATTTTAATACAAGCTGCTTGACAATGTATCCAAAGTCAGCATTTAGCAATTCTTTAATCTCAAATCGAAAAATGGAAAATAAAATTACCCTCCCTCGCCCTTGGGAAAATAAAAATCGGATTTCTGTCGCACTTTCCCAAATAGGTTAAGATCGCTGCAAACCGACATTTATTCGCCAAAGAGAGAGAGAGGGTGCGATCGGGAAAACAAGTTTTAAAATTAAATCAAGTCTGCCCAGCTTTTCCTACTTCAAAGAGGCAGTTTAGCCTTTCCAGTCTTTCTCAGATTGTTCGAGCACGTAGGTTGCTACATCCTCGATTTGTTCAGGCTTCAAGCGGCCGGCGAAAGCAGGCATAGCATTTTTGCCCTTAGTTACCTGAGTGGTAATAGCTTCGATAGAATTCATGCCGTACTTCTCAAGAGCACCCTTTTTCAGGGTTTTCATTGCCATAACGACGTTGCCGCCACCGATGTGACAAGCAGAACAGTTGTTGCTAAAGATTTTAGCTCCTGCAACAGCATCACCTGCCAAAGCAGGGCGGCCGAAGCCCACAGTCAAAATTGCGAACGCTAACAGGGCGATCGATAAGAGTCTTTTCAACGCAGTTCTCCTCTAATGGACAGACAAAGGGTGATTCTTTAGTTATTTTACCTGTTAAAACAGGCGCGATCACGACTACGCGATTACCTTCTTCCGAGTAATTTACCACTTTTTTGGCAGTGGCAGTTTAACTCTCAAAATTATCCACGCCCCAGCCCGGAGCTTTCTGAGCCGCCCGGATCACAAAAGCAGCCAAATTTTCAATCTCAGTCTGCCGCATCCAGCTTTCCGGCACTTGGCGGCACCAGAAAGTTTCCTCACTACCGTCATAAGTCATCGGTTCTCTCAGATACGACACCAAACTATTGATGTTGCTGCGGGGAGGCGTTGCCCCATTAAGATCGGCCAAAGAGAGAGATATCGTCGGATCGGGCAAAGTTGCTCCTCCGACGTGGCAATTCATGCAATTTTGCTCGAACAACACCTTGCCGACAGACAAATCCTGAGCTGAAAACAACCGAGTCTGTCCCTCAGCATCTAATTCCAGTGCTACAGGTTCCCTGGCTTGTAAATATCTATTCACGTAAGAATCGCCAGCAGCCAAAACAGGTTGAGGAGCCAGCAGCACGAGCGGCAAAATAATTAACATCCCCAACAGAAAGCAGAGAAAAATACCACGATGCAGCATAAGGGCGTAGAAAAGTCAATACGTCACTAACATTTGCTCACACAATCGAACTTTATTGTTGCACTCTCGCTTTCGTCAGCATCAACCAGTCCACAAGCTTAAGTCAACGGGTGCGACTGGGGAGAATTAATCAACAAGAGGTAAATTTGAGATTTCTGATTTTTGATAGAAAAACGGCGAGCCAGCAATCTTTGCCAAATCCCAGCCCCTCTCAATCCAAAATCCAAAATCTCAAATTTCAAATTGATTAGCGAGCGCCTTTACCGCCAGCCCACTGCTTGCCGACAATTTTCGGCTGCAACAGAATATGACCGGCCATCGCATACAAATCATCATCCGAGAGATTTCTCATCTCAGGGAAAATATCTGCACTCTTCATGCTCGGATGCACTTCGGAAATTTCCTGAAACCCGTCATAAGTCGTGGGATTTTTCATGTAGTCCACCAGCGACTCAATATTATTGCGGGGCGGGTTTGCCAAAGCCAGAGTTTCGGGACTCAAGTTCAAATTCGGGTCAGTTTTTGTCATGCCCGCAGCGTGACATTGAGCGCAAGCCGAGTTAAACAAGCGTTTCCCTTGCTGAACTTGTTTGAGGCTCAGCACCACAGGAGCGCCTTTGTCATTCAAAGTCACAGTGCGAAGCTCAGGACTCAGTTCGACAGCCATCGCACTGCTGACAAATAACTGAAATGTCAAGAATACAGCGGTCAGAGCAATGAAATATCTTTTAAGCATGGTTCTCCTTAAAAAAATCGGGCAAATTATTGAACGCTAAGAGAGCGGCACGCTGGCAAACAGATTTCTGTTCAAAATTCCCTGCTGCTGCGACAACTCGCGAAAGTTTGTGCAGCCATACCTTTAAAGGTAGAGCAATTTTGCGATCGATCTAATCTGCAAGAAGTTTTGAGTCGCGCCTTTTTTCGAGAGTAGACATAATTGCCTTAACATCCTCCAAAGCCAAACGGGTTTGAGGGTGTTTGTAGGCAATTTCCAACTCGTCACACAAGCGGAGCACGTCTTCAACAGGGACGTTGAAGTCTTCTGCTATTTCTGCAATGGACAGGTCTGCAAAACCCATAATTTTCAGGTCGCTGACGGGTCAGAATTGAGTTGATGGCTATTGACTGAAAGCTGGACAATTTAACAAAGCGCTGTTAGCTCTCATCTGTTAGTTTGTTCTGAGATTTTGTTCGATCGCCAGCCCACTAACCACTAACTAGCACTAAGCATTTTTGCTCATCCAAACTTCACAGTCTATCAACTTCCAACCAATATCATCCCATTGCCGCGTCTTTATTATCAATAGGACTTGGGGGCGCGGGGCTAAAAACCCGGTATCTGCGTGCATTTCTCGCTACTAAACTTAATATTTTTCTAAGAAACCAGGTTGTTTTTCGCAATTACTCTGAAAAATTTGTTTCTGGCGGACTCACCAACAGACAATCATCCGGCGCAGCAGCTTAGGGAGAAAGCTTGAAAGCGTGAGTCGGCGTGGGCACAGCGTGGTGGCTGTCGCTGGCATCGTGGGCTGGAAATTCCGAGTTGGCCAAGAACGGCTGGGGCTGGTGGAGGCTGATCAGCCCAGCGAGAGTTTTCTTTAATTGAGTCCGGGGTACGATCAAGTCTACAAAACCGTGGGCGAAGGAGTATTCGGAAGTTTGATAATTTTCCGGCAGCTTTTCCCGCAGAGTTTGCTCGATTACCCGGCCACCCGTAAACGCTACAGTAGCTTTTGGCTCTGCAATTATAATGTCTCCCAGCATGGCAAAACTAGCGGTGACGCCGCCGGTTGTCGGGTGGGTCAAAATTGGGATGTAAAGCAGTCTCGCTTCCCGGTGGCGTTCCAGTGCCCCGGAAATCTTAGCCATTTGCATCAAGCTGAGCATTCCTTCTTGCATTCTCGCACCGCCGGAAGCGCAAACAATGATTGCCGGCAAGCGTTCCCGCGTGGCGTGTTCAATGAGGCGAGTCAGCTTTTCTCCGACAACTGAGCCCATACTGCCACCGATGAACTGAAATTCCATGACTCCGAGGGCGACGGGCAAATTTTCGAGTTTGCCGATGCCTGTTTCTACGGCGTCTAGGTGGCCTGTTTTTTCTTGAAATTCTCGCAGTCGATCGCTATATTTTTTTCGATCGCGAAATTTTAAGGGATCGGTGGCGTGGAGACCTTCGTTAATGGGCATCCAGGTATTGGGGTCGATCAACTGCTCGATGCGATCGTCACTGTAAACTCTGATATGATGCCCGCATTCCAAGCAAACCATTTGATTTGCTCGCAGGTCTTTGGTATAACTCAGGGCATCGCAAGCTGTGCATTTATTCCAAAGTCCGTCCGCAATTTCTCGTTCCGGCCGTTCTTGGGAGTTCGGTACTGATTTTCGTCGATTTGCAAACCAATCAAATAAAGACATTAAAACTTGGTAATTGGTAATTGGGAATTGGGAATTGGTAATTAGTAATTGTTAGTTGTCAGTTGCTAATTGTCAATTGCTAGTTGTTCAGTGACTAATGACTAATCACCAGATTCTGGCTCATTTTCAACCGGACTAATGAGGAGCGATGCAGTTTGCTGGTGTTCTGGCAGAACTTGCAGGGCTGTCGCACTTCCAGCCCCCAAATAAGATGCTATGCCCAAGTCTACAATCCGAGCCGGGATGTGATGAGCAGCCAGGAGCTGCTGCATTAATTCCGCTTCCCAGCGAAAGCTAGTGGTTTTAAGTGTAATCCAAGACACGCGATAATTTTACCAATTTATGAACTGATATTAAGTTCGATCGCCCTTTGTACCGGCAGATAATCAACCAAAATTTGGGAAAAACAACTGTAAGTAAGTAGATAAGATCGGTTCGCCCCAGAGAGCCGTAATAGCTGCACCGAGAGCCAGAAACGGGCCGAAGGGCATGGGTTGACGCCGATCGAGCAATCCGAGGGCGATCGCCCCGCCACCAGCCAAAGCCCCGGCTAAACAAGCGATAAATCCCGCTATCAGCAAGTATTTCCAGCCTAGCCAAGCTCCCATCAAGGCGGCCAATTTGGTATCCCCCGCACCCATAGCATTCTGCCCGAAGCCGATCGATCCTGCAATTCCAATCGCGTCAAACAGCCACAACCCGACAACTGCTCCCAAAATTCCGTCGAGTACCAGATAGTGCACGGAGTCGATCGGGTTCAATGTCGGCCACGAACCCTTCAATACTTGGAAAACCAATCCGATCACCAAACCCGATCGAGTCAAAGAATTAGGCAAAGTCATTGTATCGCAGTCAATCAAAGACAAAGCCAACAGCCAGCTAAAAAAAGCCCAAAACCCCAGAGTTTGAACTGTCAGCCCAAACCGCCAGAAAATTAACAAAAACAGCAAACCCGTAGCTGCTTCCACCAGCGGATAGCGGGCAGAAATCTTACTGCGGCAGTGATTGCAGCGTCCCCGCAGCCACAGCCAACCGAACACGGGTATATTTTCGTAAGTTCTGAGTTGATTTAAACATTTGGGACAGCGAGAGGGAGGGTGTATCACCGACAAACCCGCAGGCAACCGATAGATTACCACATTTAGGAAGCTGCCGATCGCCGAGCCGAACGCAAAGACGATCGCGGTGACAAGGGAATTAAAGATAATTTCCATTAAGTTGCCTGTTGATTGTTGACTGTTGTGATTTATTAGACCTCTTGCAAAAATCCGAAAATACCCTGAAACCATCTGCGTCAATCGGTGTTGCATCTGCCCGATATCTGCGGTTGCTCTATGACTCGAAGATTTCTGCAATAGGTCTATTAGTTGTTAGTTGTTAGATTTTATCCAATCAATTATCAATCAGGTTTGTAGTGAGGATTTTAGTTGGCAGATTTTTCTACGGACTAAATTCCTCACTACATTTTTTTTTGGCAATGGTGCGATCTAGTTTCACTTTTAAACTGTTACCAATTCCCATCACTAATTCCCAATTCCAAATCACTAATTCCCAACTATCAACTGTCAACTGTCAACTGTCAACTGCCTAATACATTTGAGATTCAATTTCGTCAAAAGTAACAAAACGCTCACCGGGCAATAAAACGGGCTGCGAAGCAAAAATTAGCTGGCCTCGATCGCTTCCTTGACTGACAACTACACCGGCCGGACGCTGCATCTGCTCGGAATGCACTTTCAAATACATACCATAGGCCGATCGAGCAGCTCGGATCAAATCAGGAGCCAGCAAGCTGTGACTTTCAGAAATTTCTATCCGGGGTTCTGGGTTCGGCTGGTATCGGGTCACGGGAAACTTATGATAATGGTATAGGTCTAGCTATTGGTGTTGGCTTTAGCTCGATCGAACTAACCTTATTTTTAAAAGAATAGACTAGGTGGAAATTAATACATTAACTTACAATCCTCCCTTGGCTGCGATCGAGCTGCGGCTGCGATCGCTCCTTTCCGCCGAACTGTACGCTGCTGCGTGGGTATATCCGTCCCCGGCAACGCTAATGGGGGTTTTCGAGCACCTGCGCACTCTCCGCTACATCCTCCACGACTACCCAAGCCCGTGTCCGAATCTCCGCCCAACCCGGGGGAGATGCGCTACCAGTAGCAAACAGGCACTTTGCTGTTCACGGATTTGGCAGGGTTTACATCGCTGCTGGAAGCTAACGCGGCCCTGGGGCGCAAGGGAGCGGATACACTAAAACCGTATTTTACCGTTTGCCACCAACTTTCAAATAATACCAATTTACTATAGCAATCCTAAATAGACCTCTTGCAAAAATCCGAAAATACCCTGAAACCATCTGCGTCAATCGGTGTTGCATCTGCCCGATATCTGCGGTTGCTCTATGACCCGAAGATTTTTGCAAGAGGTCTAATCATTATCAAGACTATAGCAGTCCTTTCATCAGTTGTGTAATTATTATAGCCCCCCCTACAAGAGCCCTCTTTACTTATAGGATAGAGGACTGTCGGATCTGTTTAAGTTATTAACTTTTCGTTCCTAAGCTTTTTATTGTATACAAATTTGCAGCAAGTAAAAACCACCATTAATCAGTTCCTCTTTTCTCTAAAAAGTCCTTACAAAGTGTATCTATAGCTTCTAAGAATGGTGAATTCATCTCAAAATATACTCACCACTGATTCAAAGCGTTCAATAAGATGCGTTCCCCCTCGGTGGTTTGAGCTCAGACAATATTGCATCAATTTTTTTGAATTTCCAAGTTTATTTTTTTAGGACAAATATCATCATCGTACCAACCAGTCAAAGCCACAGCTAAAGCATCCGCCGCATCATCCGGTTTCGGAATGTAACCTAACTCCAACTCCCGCGCTACAGCTTCTTGCACTTCCGATTTATCAGCATTGCCACGGCCTGTCAAAGCTTGCTTAATTTGAGCGGGCGTAAACTCGAACAGCGGCACTCCGCATTGAGCCAATACTAGCGTTAAAACGCCCCGCGCTTGTGCTACAAGTATGGTATTTCCCATCTTGTAAAAGAACAGTTTTTCGGCAATTGCCAAATCAGGTTTTACCAGTTCAATTACCGAATGCAAATCTTCGTAAATTGTTTTCAGGCGCTGTCCCATTTCCTGCTTTGGTGTTGTTTTAATCACGCCGCAATCAATCATGGAAACGCTGTTTTGGTCTTGTTTGCCGGGGACAATATGACAAGAAATTGCGCCGTATCCGAGATTTGCTAAGCCCGGATCTAATCCTAAAATTCGTTTTTCCATTCACCTTTATTGATTATTTTGTTCTCATATCAAATTTGATCGCACTACCAAAGCTTGCACAGAGATGATCTATTCCCAATTCTTCAATTCTTTAATGTAAAATTCGGTAGGTTTTTGTGTGTAAAGGATAAAGGAGAATAACTCCATGTCCAGTGTTTTGATACCAATTCATTAGGACTTGCGAATTGACAAAAAATATCACCTATGTATTCTAGACAAGGCCACCACTACTAAAGTTTGCCAAAATATGCTCACGTATAACTGAAGTGAATAGATTCCTTTGGACTTCATACCAGTTACTAATTATTTGTTCAGCTTGCATCAACTCTAATTTAAAAAGAGCTTGAAGTGAATAAAATACATGAGTTTTGAGTTACTTTGATTCCTTGTATATTCAGGAGTTATGTTAAAAATTTAGTACCCTTTTTTGTGGTCATGACTGTAATTAGCTCTCAAAATATTTGGGGGCTATTTATAGTTAACAACTAAACCAGCCTAAATGTCAAGCCTGACCAGGGCTTGATTTACTTTTTTACATATTTATTCAGATATTTTTACTGATTTAGCATAGTAACTAAGGAAGAACTTTATAATTTTTTTCAACCATTCGTATTTAGATTGACCGTAAATTTTGATGTTCACCTATGTATCAGTACCGCAAATTACTGCACAGATTGAAATAGTTACAATATCAATTAATTGATGGCGTGCAAATCCGCTCAACTCGCTTGATCTTCTAAGTCGAGAAAATGGTCAGAAATTGTGATTTTAGGCTTGAGTTTCATAATGGCAAACTCTAATTAAATGTTTTTTATGTACTCAAGAACTCTTCTCCAAGATACCATATTCTGTTAACATAAAATTTAGATGCGTTCGCCCTGCCACCTCTCCGCCAATGGCTTAGCTCTCAGCTCATCCGCAAGCAGTCAGCGGCAGGGCAAGAAGCAACGAATTTGACCTAGTTTTAGCTCTCCCAAAAGACAGTTCGGTGTTCTTTGAGGTAAAAACTCTCATCTTTTGTTGAATAAAAGTAGAACAAAAAAATAGTTGTTCATTTTTCGGTTGTCCAGATTTGGTCACGTCAGCGATATTACTAATAGTGCAATCAAAAAAAAACTATGCTAACAGATGATTTAATGTATCAAGCACTTGTTGAGAAAGATACTTCCTGCGAAGGGACTTTTATTGCAGCAGTAAAAACCACAGGTATTTTTTGCCGACCAACTTGTACCGCAAGGAAACCGAAAAAAGAAAATGTAGAATTTTTCCCAACTGCCAAAGAAGCGATACTTCACGGTTACAGACCTTGTAAGGTTTGCAAGCCTTTGGAAATGCTGAATGAAACTCCCGATCGCATTCAAGCTATTCTGCGTGAAATTAGTAACAATCCCGCCACAAAAATTACCGATGTTAATTTGATTTCCAGAGGTATTGAGCCAAGTCAAATCCGCCGCTGGTTTTTGAAAAATCACGGTATTACTTTTCATTCCTATCAAAGAATGTTGCGGATAAATTTAGCTTTTAAGAAAATACAAAACGGCGAAACAGTTACTGCTACAGCTTACGAGAGCGGTTACGAATCGCTCAGCGGTTTTAACGATTCATTCAAATCTATTTTGGGCGTGTCACCATCAAATAGTAAAAGCAAACAAGTAATAGACTTTACCAGATTGGAAACTCCTCTGGGAACTATGTTCGCCTGTGCCGTTGCAGAAGGTATTTGCCTTTTAGAGTTTACCGATCGCAAAATGATTGAGAGGCAGTTTGAGTCATTGGCTAAACTTTTAGATGCGACTGTACTGCAAGGCACAAACAAACATTTTGATGTGTTGCAACAACAACTCAATGAGTATTTTGCAGGCAATCGCCAAGATTTTTCGGTGCCACTACTCACACCGGGAACGGAATTTCAGCAGGCGGTTTGGCAAGAGTTACAAAATATTCCCTACGGTTCTACTTGCTCTTATCAGCAACAAGCTGCTGCCTTAAAAAATCCTAAAGCAGTTCGTGCTGTGGCAAATGCTAACGGAATGAACAGAATTTGTATTGTTATTCCTTGTCATCGAGTAATTGGATATGATGGAAAATTAACAGGTTATGCGGGCGGTTTGTGGAGAAAGAAATGGTTGCTCGATCTGGAAGCAGAAAATCGTTGATTGTGAATTAATATTATTTCCATTCAAGAAGACCGGGCGGTTTAAACCGCGTCGATAAAAACAAAACCTGCCTCCGCAGGTTGAAGAGTGAGCGGTTAACATCACATTTATGGAGAAAAAATGCACTCTAAGCGGGTTTGAATTCTTGATTTTCTTGATTCTGCGGAGGCGAAATTTGTTTGTGTAGACGCGGTTTCAACCGCCGTTTTATCTTGGAGTGGAATTCGTTTGTGTAAACCTGGTTTCAACCGCCGTTTTATCTACCGCCACCCCAACCACCTGAGCACGGGCACAACCAAATAATGACTGACTCCCAAACAAAGCCCGATCGCACTTCCCAACAAACCAAAGAAAACAATTGAGCCCCAAACTTGCAGCCAGAAGTTAGCATTAGACGACTGCGACAAAATCGCAAAGAAACTTCCAGGAAAAATGTTCAAAGCATTCAAAAACAGAAACATTCCTGTAGAACAAACAGCCACCACCAAAGCGTGAACTAATTGATGGCTGCGCAAACCCATTCCCACAGTCAAAGAAGCGATCGCAAAAGCCCC
>JBDTEI010000090.1:0-2906 GCA_039922675.1 Microcoleus sp. | reverse complement strand
CAAAGCCGTCCTGCTTGGATGGGCGCTGATTACGCTCAACAAGAAGATCCCCCGATTGGTGGAGAAAACAGCGTCAAGCCAATCTTGATCAAGAAGCGGGCTAAGACTGGCGCTCCGAGTAATTCTGTAGGTTCGAGCGTTCCTGCTCCCGTTCCTCAGAACAGCTAATTAGTAGGGTGCGCGCAATGCGCACCTTATTTTATAACTGGTAGGGTGCGCAATGCGCACCTTATTTTTTAATGTGTAGATCGATCGTGTCTCTACATTATTTTAATCGTGTGAGACTTTATGGGGAATAAAAACCACAAAAAAGCTATTCGTTCGCTAAATAAGCGGATTGCAGAACATCAAACAAAGATTAAACTAGAATCTGAGATTGGGTAAATAAAGATGCAAATTAGCGATCGGACAATTTCTGTCACTAATTCTACGCTGAGTACGTTAATTGAAGAATTGGGTACTGAGTGTCAAAATGTTATTACTTTAATCCATCAGCTTCAGTTACCTTATTTGAGCGATCGACAAAAAGCTGAAATTCTAGCAGAGTTTCTAAGTGCTGCAATTCACCTGAACGTGCACTGTGGAGAGGATTTTCAGACACTAATTGCTGAGGAAATGGCAAAATTGTCGGATGATGATGAAGAGGATTAAGGAGATTTGCGCGATCGCACACCAAGAAAAAGCCCTACAGTAAACTCACCGAAAGGCTGAAAAACCTAAGAAATAAGCAGGACTGAAGTCCTGACTGCGAACCTGTACACGGGAATTTTTGGACTATTGTGTAATATTTTAGTTGAGCTGCGTGCCGATAATAATCTTTTGCACGCGATCGCCCTTCAGTTCCAAAACTAAATTAGAAGCCTTTTGGTCGTTGCTGTAAGTCAACTTAGTGACTCCACCATCGACAGATTGTGACCCGTAACCGTAAGTTTTAATAACTTTTTGGTTCTTGTCTCCTACCTTAATACCATTAATTGTTACGTACTTGGGATTAGTAGTAGAAATTAAATAAACTTTGCCATCCCATGCTGCTACCGTCAATTTCGAGTAGGTTAGCGTGCGAACCTTGCCGCCGATCGCCTTACCGCCCGGTTTAGTTTCGTCGCGCTGCGGTTTTCCCAGCTTGCGTTTTGCCTCTTCGACAGACATCCCCAACTTCACGCCGCCAATTCCCAAGCGCGAATAGTCGATCGGCGCCGGCGTTTGTGTGGCGTTCAACATTCTTTCTAGGGTCACAGCAGTTTGATTCATACCAGCAACAGGGCGAATTAAAGCAGCAAATCCGAAGCTCGAAATTGCAATATTCAGCATGATGCCAGCGACTGCTGTTATCACAAACAATCTTACCATTTTTTTATACCTTTATTTTGCAGTTTATTCCTGCAATACCCCGTTATATCCGGATAAATGCTAATGATTGCGGGCTCATATAATTCGCACGCCAAACAGCCAAAGTCCGCCTGCGAGGACTAAAACAGTCAGGATATTCATCCCCAAAAATATAACATAGAGAAACCGGGTTTCTGTAGGGGGCGTACCCCCGCGATAGCCATAATTTCGGGGTTTCTGAATACCAATGTCATTTTACGTTTAATTAGGGCGAATACTCGATCACCGGAATGGGTATGATATCCTAACAACAGCCGTTTCTCCATAAAATCCGCAATTTAGATGACCGCAACAGATTCTACTAAACACCAGAAATCTAAAGCCCTGAAACCGGGCAGCCGCCGCCCCGCTAAAGAACTTTGTAGCGAGTGCGGTTTGTGCGATACATATTATATCCATTATGTCAAGGAAGCTTGCGCTTTCTTAACTCAGCATATCGCAGAGCTCGAAGAAGAGATTCATGGGCGATCGCGCAATCTCGACAATCCCGACGATTGGTACTTCGGAGTCAGTCAAAATATGATGGCGGCCAAGAAAAAAGAACCAATTGAAGGCGCTCAGTGGACGGGAATTGTGAGCTCAATTGCGATCGAAATGCTAGAAAAAGGCTTTGTTGAAGGCGTTGTCTGCGTCCAAAACACTAAAGAAGACCGCTTTCAACCGATGCCAATAATTGCCAGAAATCGCGAAGAAATTCTCGCAGCAAAAGTCAACAAACCAACCCTGTCTCCCAACCTTTCAGTATTGGAACAAATCGAAAAATCGGGGATGAAACGACTGCTAGTAATTGGCGTAGGCTGTCAAATTCAAGCATTGCGAACAGTCGAAAAACAACTCGGTTTAGAAAAGCTCTACGTTTTAGGAACTCCCTGTGTGGATAATGTCAGCCGTGCAGGCTTGCAGAAATTCCTAGATACGACTAGCCGCTCTCCTGAAACGGTGGTTTCTTACGAGTTTATGCAAGACTTTAACGTTCACTTCAAACACGAAGATGGTTCGAGCGAGAAAGTGCCGTTTTTCGGGCTGAATACTAAAGAATTGAAAGATGTTTTTGCTCCTTCTTGTTTGAGTTGTTTTGATTACGTCAATTCCTTGGCAGATTTAGTTGTAGGCTACATGGGAGCACCTTTTGGCTGGCAGTGGATTGTGGTACGCAACGATACTGGGCAAGAGATGTTAGACTTGGTAGCGGATCAGCTAAACACTCAGCCGGTGATGTCTCAAGGAAATAGAAAAGAAGCCGTTCAGCAAAGTATTCCCGCTTACGAGAAAGGTGTGACTTTACCGATGTGGGCGGCGAAGTTGATGGGTGTTTTTATTGAGAGAATTGGGCCAAAGGGTTTGGAATATGCGCGCTTTTCAATTGATTCTCATTTCACTCGCAATTATTTGTATGTGAAGCGGAATTACCCGGAGAAATTGGAGGCTCATGTGCCGGAGTATGCTAAGCGGATTGTCAGTCAATATAAGTTACCAGAGGTTTAATTTTGTAGGTGCGTCAGTCCGTCGGCGGTTGG
>JBDTEI010000089.1:0-4145 GCA_039922675.1 Microcoleus sp. | reverse complement strand
ATTTCATCAAGTCAACTGCCGTCTTCCTTCTCCCGGCATGGGATGGTATAATGTATCTAAAACAACAGTTATTTATCAAGGCGTCCAAATGTCTTATGTCGCCAGCATTCATATCTATCCGGTCAAGTCCCTTGACGGCATAGCAGTCAGTCAAGCCACTATTCTTGGCAGCGGAGCTCTAGAAGGCGATCGCTCTTTTGCTATCTGCGATCTAGCAGGAGAACTTGTTAACACTAAGCGGAACAGCGGAGTCCATTTTCTGCGCCTATCATTTGACATCAAAAAGAGAATTGCAGGTCTAAAAATTCAAGACACCGAACAAGAAATATTTTTTCATGTAGATAGAGAACGCCCAGGGATAGAATCTTGGTTGAGCAACTACTTCGGTTTCCCCGTCAAGTTAATTGAAAACTTGCTCACAGGCTTTCCCGATGATACCGCAGCACCGGGTCCAAGCATTATCAGTACCGAAACAATTGCCGAAGTAGCATCTTGGTTTCCGAGAGTGTGCGTTAACGAGATGCGACATCGCTTGCGAGCTAATATTGAAATAGGAGATGTTCCGGCTTTTTGGGAAGACAAACTTTTCGGAACTGCCGATGAACTTGTCAGGTTTAAAATAGGGTCAGTAATATTTGAAGGTATTAATCCCGGTCAGCCCTGTATCCTATCTACGCGAAGTTATGCGGAGAAAGAAGCTTATCCAAATCTTAAAAATTTACTAACAGCTAAGCAGAAGGAAATTATGCCTGACTTGCTAAAAAAAGGGCATTTAAATCACTTTAGTCGGCTGACAGTTAACACGCGAGTGCCACTTCGAGCAGCCGGACAAATAGTACACATAGGAGATGAAGTTCAAATCCTCAGCATCAAGCAAATCCGTATTTAATACCATTTCTGATTAATTCAAAATATTTCATTATGACTTGTATTCCTCACTTATAACTAAATCCTTCTGACTTAAAATTCACAATTACCAATTAGCGATTACCATGACTAATTACTAATATCAATCATGACAAAAGTATGCAACAATATTTGTAGGGTGTGTCGCCATAAAAAATCCCTAAATTCAATCGACAATCTGACTGCGACGCACCTTACACTTCGGGCCAGTGGAAACAATCTCAAAAATTGTGTAGCAAGAGTTTTCATGAATTCTATAAGGTGCATCGCTGCTCGAAAAATCGATCTTTATTAGACCTCTTGCAGAAATCTTCGAGTCATAGAGCAACCGCAGATATCAGGCAGATAAACACCGATTGACGCAGATGGCTTAAGGGTATTTTCGGATTTTTGCAAGAGGTCTATTTAGGGATTTTTGGTAGCGACGCACCCTACGGCTACGAATTCCTCAATACTTCTGACTTAAACGTCGCAATGACTAATGACTAATGACTAATCACCAATGACTAATGACCAATGACCAATGACTAATGACCAATTACCTTTGATTTCGGTTGGTATGATAGACTGCGATCGGTCTGTCAATTCCTTTAAAGCGGAAATCTCCCATCGGCTCAAAACTTTGGGGCAATCGCAGCAACTTGTAAGTAGCTTCGCTCACCACGCATTCCCCCGGGAGACAAATTCCCTCCATCCGAGCGGCCAGATTAATTGTCGAACCCAACACAGTATAATCAACTCTTTTAGAGCTGCCGACATCACCAATTATCGCCTTGCCGCTGTTAATAGAAATCCGCAATTGTAGCGGCTCGCCCAAACTTTTATTGGCATTGAGTTCGTCTAGACGGTTGAGCATTCCCAAAGCTGCCGCCACAGCGCGATCGGCATGATCCGGTTGAGGTTCCGGTGCGCCAAAAAATGCCATAATAGAATCTCCAATAAACTTATCTAAGGTTCCTCCTTCCCCAAAAACTTCTTGCAGCATTTCCTCAAAAAAACTGTTGAGCAATCCAGCAATTTCAGGGGGACTCAACCGTTCCGACATCGCAGTAAAGCCAACAATATCTGCAAACAAAATACTGATTTCGCGTTCCACAGGCGGCAGTCGGTGATTAATTAAAGTTCCCGTATTCATTAAATGCTGCACCACAGCCGGAGAGTGATAGCGTTCCAATCTTTGCCGCATAGTTTCTTCGGTGCGGAGTTTCTGTGTCAGCAGCCACCGCTGCACGCTGGAAGCGACGATATTTCCTAAAGCTGAAAAAAAGCTCAAGTCTTCATCTCCGCCTAGATACCACTCTCTAGATGTCAATTGAGCGTCACCGTAAAGCACTCCAAAAACTGTATTTTCATCCCAGAGAGGAACAGCTATCGCCGTGCGAATTCCTTTATCGATCATACTCATATTGTCGTCAAACTGTTCGTCAAACTGAGCGTCGGCAGTTTTGAGAGCAACTTGTTCTTCCAATACTTTGCGGCAAATAGTGCGGCCGATCCAACTGCCGTCAGCGGGGATATATTTATTTTTGGCTGTGGATCTGGCAGCAGTTTTAACTACTTCTAATTCGCCGTTATTTTGAAAGTCTATTAACAGCGCCAAACGTTCAATATTTTTGATGTCGCCGAACACTATCTTCTGTACTCGATCGAAAATTGCTTCGATGGATGCAGCGGTGTTTAAATACTTAGCGATATCTACTAAGTATTTTAAACGCGAGATAGCTTGTTCGTAGTTTTTTTCGAGTTTTGTGTTTGGTTCTATCCACTGCTTTTGTAGTTCTTTGGCTTTGCCGAGGATGGTCACTCCTTCGGGCATGGTGCCGATTTCGGGAAGTTGGGGGTCGGAGCGATCGGGCAAAACGACAATCAGATCGATCCGGTGTCCCAAATAAATAACATCGCCCTGATTGACTACCTGAGGTTGGTTGAGGGGACTGTGGTTGAGTAGCGTCCCGTTGGTACTGCCCATATCCTCAACTAGCCACTCCCCTGAAGCTATTTTAAACAAGCGGGTGTGGTGGCGGGAAATGTCAGAAAAAGGCAGTTGTAAATCGCATTCTAGCAACCTACCGATAATAAATTGCTCGCCTTCGACAGGTACGGTTTTTTCGATGATTCCATTAATTTTAAGTTCCAGATTCAGTTGATTCATAAACAGCACCGCTGTTGAATTTCTAAGGCTTTGATAAGACTTGATTTCATCAGATCAAATCTCCCACGAGTCTTATCAAGCCGGCGGCAACTCCAAAGTAAGCTGACCCAACACACCTGTTCTAAAATCGTTTAACATCTGCCGCGCCGTTCGTTCGACATCTCCTTTATACCTGTCTTTTGCTACTTCGTGCAAATAATCTTCACCATTACTAGATGCCAAATCTAATTTATATCTGGATTTGAAACCAGATACTGATATCAATGTGTCATCAGCCGCCTCCAGCGCGAGGAGCAAATCTACCATAGCCGCGGCTACTACCTGATTGTCGTAAGCTGCTTCGCCAATATCTTCGCAAATAGCTAATTTTATGGCATTTTCTTGATTGTTAATGCGGGTGGGGATGATTCCGGGGGCGTCTAATAACTCAATTTCGTCAGAGATGCGAATCCATCTGAGCGATTTAGTTATTCCTGCTCTGCGGGCACTGTCTACTACTCTCTGCCCTAACAGGCGGTTAATTAAAGCAGATTTTCCGACATTGGGAAAGCCCATTACTACGGCGCGGACTGGGCGGGGTAGCATACCTCGATCGAATCTACGTTTATTTAGCTGCACCCCAGCCTCTTGCACAGCATCGGAAACATCGTGTACTCCTTGGCCGTGTTCGGCATTGGTAAAATAGACAGTTTCTCCCTGGGACTCAAACCAGGTTTCCCACGCGTCGCGGGTTCGAGGCGTAATCATATCCATGCGGTTGATCACCAATACTCGCGCCTTACCGCCCACCCAAGTCGGCATTTGCGGGTGGTAAGTCGCTAGTGGAATGCGGGCATCTCGGACTTCGAGCACCACATCTACCCGCTTTAGTTGTTCTTTTAATGCCCGTTCAGCTTTGGCAATGTGACCGGGATACCAGTGAATTTTCATAATACGAAGGAAGAAGGAAGAGGGAAGAGAGAAGAGGGAAGAGACTTATTACATAAATCTTTGATCGAGCCTGTCAACCGCAGATGAAAGGCAGATAAAGGTAGATAATTTCCTAATTGTAAAGCTACTTTTACAATAAATCTAAGGAAGAAATAAG
>JBDTEI010000088.1:0-3908 GCA_039922675.1 Microcoleus sp. | reverse complement strand
ATACACTGACACTATCTTTTAGCATCTTCTCGCTAAACCGCAATTTATGGAACCTTTAACAAAAGAAGGCTGTGCCGCCTGCCGCCAAAACTCTCCCCGCGTCACAGCTTACGAAATTGTCCAACTAAAACCTCAAATTCCCGACTGGAATTTAATCGAGAAAAATGGCATTCCCCAGTTAGAACGCACCTACAAATTCCCCGATTTCAAAAGTGCGATCGCCTTTACAAACAGCGTCGGCGAACTAGCAGAAACCGAAGGGCATCACCCGGCGCTGTTAACCGAGTGGGGGAAAGTTACCGTTACTTGGTGGACTCACACGATTTCTGGATTGCACCGCAATGATTTTATCATGGCGGCGAAAACAGATGCGATCGCCCATAACTTTCCCACATAAAATCAGACTTATCGGCTGATAATAGTCTCAGAGGTGACAGCGCCGATCGCTGGTGAATACCCTTGATTGGCATTCAACAACTCTAGATTCAGTCGGTAGCCGACATTCCGCACTGTTTGAATCAGACTCGGCTGTCGCGGGTCGATTTCGATTTTTTTACGCAGAGAGAGTACGTGAGTGTCGATCGTCCGGGGGTTGTCAATCGCATCAGGCCAGGCTCTGCGCAGCAAATCCGATCGCGACAGCGGCACTCCTCCAGCTTGAGCCAGCACGTACAGCAGGCTAAATTCCTGAGGAGTGAGCTCGATGTGTGCCTCATAGAGCCTGACTCGGCGCTGCACCAAATCAATTTTCAGCAGCCCGCACTCCAGCGTCGCCGGCGGTATCATCGTGCGATTGCGGCGCATCAGAGCCTCCACCCTGGCCATAAACTCTTGCATCCCAAAGGGTTTAGTCAGGTAATCGTCGGCGCCCGACTTCAAACCTTCGACAATATCCGCTTCCGAATTCCGCGCCGACAGCATCAAAATCAGCGACTGCTGTTGCAGCCCCAGCCATCGGCAAAATTCCAAACCGTCCCCATCCGGCAATTGGGCATCGAGAATTACTAGGGTTGGCTGGCGGCTGAAAAATATTTCCCTAGCGTGACTGATATCCGCTGACTGGTGCACCCAGTGACCGACTTGCTGTAGGTGCCAGCCCAAGAGCGATCGCAGGTGCGGATTCCCTTCAACAATTGAAATACTTGCAGATCCCACAACGGCGAGCTTCCCTTATCACTAATGGCTACCAGGTTAACAGAGCTTTTGTCAAGGTTTTGTAACCATCGCTACTCAAGCATTAGCTCCATTTAAAGAGGCGAACAAACCGATGGTATGAATATTAAAGATTTTGTCAAGTTGGGATCGTCAGCCTACAGAAAGGTTAAATCATTCTGGCGGTGAGCTTACAATAAAAATAAGACAGCATACAGCCGATCGACCCTATGCCCCAACCGCCTACTTTTACCGAACCCCGCGACAGGGCCCCTAGTGCTAGGAGGTTGACAAATCGCGCAACAGAAACTAAAATTCCTCCAACCGTTCGCTCGGTAGCCGGAATACTCACCCAGTTCGATCGTAAAATTCAGCAAGATCCCGACGCTATTAAACGCACGGCGAATTATCTAGGTGCGCGCGAAAGAGTCGATAGACTGCATTGCAGCAGCGAGTGAAATTTTTTATGGAGGGTAGCCTGTTGAGCAGGGTAAAAACTTTTATTTAGCAATAGCCTCTCTTCTGAGCTTGCTCAGCATCCAGGGAGACCATTTCTAAATCCCGCCGTCATTATACACACCACAAAGGATTTCAAACTCATATCATGCTACAAGACACCCAAACAATCCGGCACTACCAAAAACTCACCGACGCCCTCGTCGAAATGTGGAATAGAGGTTATCGCTTCGATGACCTGCGGCTTTACTTAGACGGCTACCTCGCAGCCCTGCGACATTGTAACGGTCTGGAGCCCTACCTGATTCACAGATTAGAGGAAGAAGCCGCGCGTTACATTCACGACCCTTCCAATTTTGAAATGCCACAGACACAGACACAAGCTGAATCAGACTACTATTAATACCAAATTGGGTTTAATAAACCCGATAGGTTTGTAGTGAGGACGACCGTCTTCTTTTGACGCTTTTAATGAATAAGGAATTTAGTCCTTACTACAAACCACCTTGATTTTTGGTAATTAATCGGAGAGGGTATAAAAGTCAAGAAGTTGCAAGCTTTAGCTGCACGATAGATATTGAGTAGGGCGGGGCCGTGTCCGCCCTACTGCTGTTAAAGCTAGAGGTTTGGGAAAGTTTTCAGTTCTGAACCCAGAATTATTTAAGTCTTTAACTCACAATTTAAAACTCAAAACTTTCTTTTTCCTTTCCTTCGTTTTATTTAGGAAGCCAAAGCGACTTCTACAACTTGTTGCAATTCGCCCTTTTGATACATCTCGATCAGAATATCCGAGCCGCCCAAAAACTCGCCGTTAACATAAACTTGGGGAATTGTCGGCCAATTGGAATACTCTTTAACGCCTTGACGAATTTCCTGGTCTGCTAAAACATCAACAGTTTGGTAAGGGACTCCCAAAGTATTCAGAATTTGCACCACAGTATTAGAGAAACCGCACTGGGGCATTAACTTATTGCCCTTCATAAACACCATGATTTTGTTTTGCTTAACCAATTCGTCGATTCTTTCATGTGCTGTAGTCATGGTAGCTCCTAATATTGTTTGAAAAAATTTAAACATTGACTGAGGCAGAAACCGGGTTTTTCGCGAATATCTCTCGTTACAGTCATAGATTCCGGTTAAAAAAACCGGTTTCTTGGGTTTCTCAAGGTTGACTGAGGCAGAAACCGGGTTTTTTACAAAAATCTCTAGTTATAGCCATAGATTCCGATCAAAAACCCGGTTTCTTGAGTTACTGTGCGCAAGTGCAGCAGTTGACTGAACAATTAAGCAACTGGACTTTTCGCTGCCCATTCTGCGGGAGTTAAGGTTTCCAAGGCCAAAGCGTGGATAGCTTCACTAGCCATTGCCTGTTTGAGAGCGCCGTAAACCAGTTGGTGCTGCTGTACTCGGCTTTTGCCTTCAAAGGCAGCAGAGACTACTCTCACTTGATAGTGGTCGCCGCCACCATTCAAATCGTCAATTTTTAGCTTAGCGTCTGGCAATCCAGTCTGAATCATTTCTGCAACTTGAGACGGTGTGACCATTAGTTTCTGTGATAGACGGCTGTAATTTAAATTTTAGTGGAACTACTTGTTAGACGATGGCGGTTGAGTTGCAGCAGGGCGGGGATAGGGCGCATCAACAAAACCCAATTCCAGTAACTGCTGATAAGCTTTTTTGCCCAAGTCGCGAGTTGGCTGCTGCGATCGAATAATCTGAATCAGTAGGGGGACAGCCAGTTCGGGCTTATTTTGCGCCCGGTGTACCAACGCCAGCCGGTAGGTAGCTTCGTCGCGCATTTGGGCTGTTTCCACAGCTTTGGTGCGGTTGCTGTCGGCCAACCGGATGTCTATTCCGGCAAAACTGCTGCCCAGTTGCTGGTAGAAGTTGGAGAGTTGATTGAAAATTTGGCGGGATTCTTGGAGTTTTTGAGCGGCGAGCGTGTAATTTTGACTGGAAATAGCACCGCTGGCTTCTGTCATCAAACGCTGACCTCCAGCAATGCTGAGTACGCTGCTATCTGGGGTGACAGGGCGGAGGTTATTGGGGTCTGTGGCGTCGTCGGCGGGTTCGACTTGCGGTTGGTTATCTGGTCGAGAAGGTTGTTGTGCTTGGGCTTGGAGCGGTTGCAACAGGCTCAAAACTGCGATCGCCCCGATCGTCATCCGGGCAGTGAAGCGAAGCCAGCAAACAGTTCCAGAGTATACCATGAAATTACTTTGCGCCTCGGCGCTTTAAAAAGATATTTAGCTTGAGCCGATCGTACCATTGGCGATCGCAACCGGCTAAGCGTAAACCAA
>JBDTEI010000087.1:0-10154 GCA_039922675.1 Microcoleus sp. | reverse complement strand
GGTATGGGGGTTGTGATCGGCGAAACAGCAATTATCGGCGATTTAGCCCTAATTTACCAAGGCGTCACCCTAGGAGGCACAGGCAAAGAAAGCGGCAAACGTCACCCTACCGTCGGCGAAAATGTAGTTGTCGGTGCCGGTGCCAAGGTACTCGGAAACCTGCAAATTGGCAACAACGTTCGCATCGGTGCTGGTTCCGTCGTGCTCCGCGACGTACCATCTGACTGTACTGTTGTAGGGATTCCCGGCCGCATCGTTTATCGATCGGGAGTGCGCGTCAATCCCCTAGAACACGGAAGTTTGCCGGATTCGGAAGCTGCGGTAATTCGCTCTCTAGTTGATCGCATCGAATCCCTAGAACAGCAACTAAAAACTTTGCAGAGTCCACATTCTGTCTCCTTAACATCCGAACCCAATTCCCATTCAACATTCCCAACTTTCCATCAAACCAGCAATCTAGCTGTAGCTGAAAAACCCCAAGTTGCTGCTACCGCTTGTCAGTTAACAGATAAAGCAATTCAAGAATTTTTCGACGGCACCGGCATCTGACGAGTCATACCATTTTCGCATTGAAGATTTTCAATTTTCGAGAACAAATGAATTACTGCATAAAGGTTTGAAGCTTTCCTACCGTTGCATAATTTTTGGTAAAGTGTGTAAAAAATTAAAAATTAAAAATGCCAGTTTCTGTTTTTAATTTTTAATTTTTCACGGATTGACCGATCGCACAAACCAATTTCCCTCCCCATCGCGTCCGTAAAGCGATCTGTTCTGCGGTTCCCCCCGCAACTCCAAAAAATCCACCGTTTCCGGTTCCAACAGCAATAAGCAAAAATTCGACAGCGGCTCGGGAGCATCTGGGGAAGCAGAATCAAAAGCACCAATATCCGCCTTGTCTGCCCCCGGATGAGGCCAAGCAAACTGCCCCCGTGCCCCATCAGAAAGCTCCTGCCAAGCAGTACGACGCGACAAACACATTGCGGAATCTGCACAATCTGCCCCTACCAGAACGAGCTTTCCAGCAATCCGAAATTGTTCGCGAGTTTTAGGGAAATACCAGCAAATTTCCCCCCAAGGATAGAGGTTAATTTCCTCGGCCTTTTGACTGCGAATATCTGTAATAAACTTCAACTGATTGGTATCCGCTAAAAAACCTCGAAAAACCACAGTACGGTTAGCCGGACGCCCATCAGCACGAACCGTTGCTAGTTGCAAGTAGCGGGCATAAGCAAGACTGCGGTTGCGGTGGAGGGCTCGCGCTAAGGGCGATCGCCAAACAGCTAAAGACATAAAGGAAGGAAGAAGGAAGAAGGAAGAAGGAAGAAGGAAGAAACAGTTATCCGTGAATTCCCTGTCATGCTATTGGTAATTTTATGTCAAATACACACTCAAAACTCAAAAATATTGCAACTCCCCACAGCGGCTACCATTGGGACGGCAGTTCCCGGCGCTTTTTTGAAGGCTGGTACTACCGAATAACATTACCAATTCACGGACAATCCTTTGCATTCATGTATTCCATCGAAGACCCCAGAGGCGGTCAACCTTACAGCGGCGGTGCAGCCCAAATTCTCGGCCCCAAAGATAGCTATTTGTGCCGCACCTTCCCCGATGTAAATAAATTTTGGGCGCACCGAGACACATTAGGTTTAGGACATTGGGGCAAAACAGATTTACAAATTAAACCCCAATATTTAGAGGCGCAAGTATTCGACAGCCGCGTCGAAGAAGGCTATCAAGCTACTGCTACTTTGAATCAAGGTTATTTGCACGACCCAGGAAGTGGCAGTCACTGTTTTTGGCAGTACGAAATCAAACCTATTTACGGCTGGGGAAATTCTAACGAACTCCAAAAATCCACGGCGGGAATGCTATCTTTTTTGCCAGTATTTGAGCCTGGATGGCAAATTTTAATGGCTCACGGTTTAGCCACTGGCTGGATTGATTGGAACGGCGAACGCTACGAATTTAAAGATGCTCCCGCTTACAGCGAAAAAAACTGGGGCGGTGCTTTTCCACAAAAATGGTTTTGGATTAATTGCAATTGTTTTCAAGGCGAAAGCGATTTAGCATTAACTGCTGGCGGCGGCAAGCGGGGCGTGCTGTGGTGGATGGAATCGGTAGCAATGATTTGTCTGCATTACCAAGGCAAATTCTATGAATTTGTGCCTTGGAATTCCGAAGTTACTTGGAATATTGAACCTTGGGGAAGCTGGAAAATGCAGGCGAAAAACAGCAAGTTTGAAGTTGAGTTAATCGGGACTGCAAGCTCTTGGGGTACCTACGTGCGAACTCCTACAGAAAAAGGTATGGCTTTTTGCTGCCGGGATACGACACACGGCAAATTGCACTTGCAACTGCGAGAATTCTTGGGGAGAAATGTTGAAATAAATGGCAATCAGCGCTCTAAAATTATCTTAGAGGCTCACAGTTCTTTAGCCGGTTTGGAAGTTGGGGGCGGGCCTTGGGATGAGGTTTGGCGATCGAATTAAAGAAGAAGTCATTAGTCATTAATCAGTAGTCATTAGTCAGCAATACTTCGGACAGTTTTTTAAAGCCTCTGTAAGCTTTACAGCGCAAGCGTTCGCATTTTTAATATTTTTTTCAAACTGAAGGATAAACTTAAATTTTGAAAAAATAGTCCACACTATAGCCCAATACGGTTTACTTAAGACCGGACACGGGGAAAAACGATGTGACAAACAGACGCTGCGATTGCTTCGCGAGGACGCTCGCAATGACAAATAAACCTTAAGTAAACCGTATTGCACTATAGCCAGTCTGGGTTTCAGATATTCGATTATGCCTAAAACTGTCCGAAGTATTGAGTCAGTAGTCATTAATCATTAATCCTTAGTCATTAGTCATCAGTCGGTCAACTGCCAACTGCCAACTGTCAACTGCCAACTGCCAAGTGACATTATTCAGACCGACTTTACTTTAAATTTAAGCCAATTTCTTCATTATTAATAGAGCCGTCGGGCATTATTGTTCCATTCAGCACCGCACCTCTGAGATTTGCTCCCGTTAAATTAGCGCCTTCTAGATTAGCATTGCTAAGATTTGTGATTTGTTTGGAACCTCGGAAAAAGAAGCTGTGCAAGTCAGCATTTGTCAAATTAGTGTCGGCCAAATTAGCATATTGCAAGTCAGCACCGTGCAGCGTCGCATCAGTTAAATTAGCTTTGGTGAGATTGCTTCCCCAAAGTCGAGAATCCAACAAATTAGCATCTTGTAAATTGGCGCGACTCAGATTTGCCAAAGTCAGATTTGCATCCCACAATTTTGTGCGGTTGAAATTAGCTTCGGTCAAATTGGCTCGACTGAGATCCGTACCCAAAATATCAGCATTTGCTAAATTGGCGCTGCTGAGATCTGCGTCAGAAAGGTCAGCATTTTTTAAATTAGCACCGCTCAAGTTGGCGCCGGACAAATTGGCGCCGCTCAAGTTGGCTTCTTGGAGATTAGCTCCTCGCAAATCGGCAGCGCTCAAATCGCATTGCTTCCACAGAAAGCTGACGCACCAATTATCTTTTAATAGCTGACTCAGATCCTCGGCATTCGCGGCCAGAACCGGAGGAGTTAAGTAGAGAGTGAACAGGACGATCGCCAATACTGCCGCCCCTAAAGTTTTTAACCTTAGAACTCTTTTCATTGACACTAATTTGCGCAATTGATTCTTGATCTTTAATCAAAGCATACCAAATAATCGGCAACTTTCATCAGCAATATTACTCAAAAATATTAATTAAATGTCGATCGCGCTTAGGGCAGGTACTAACTTAACTCGGGCAGTCATGGGCGAATCCTCTTACCTAGAAAACGGGTTGCTTCACAGATGCGTCGGTGCCAGACAATTTTTTCTCTCTAAACCCGGTATCAGATTGCAGCAAGTTCGATCGGGATTTACCGATAGCATATCGCTACAAGGTAATAAGCTGTTGCCCTTTAAATTTTATATTTCAATAAACTATTCCCCTCCACAGTCAAATATTCTCGCTTTTCTCATTTCTCCCCTCTTTCCCTATCCTGAAGTTGGGTAGCAATAAACCGCCCAGATCGCCTGAAACTACGAGATTTAAAGGGTTATAGACGCAATTTTTCCGCAGTTGCGATCGGCATCACTAACTAAGCCTAACTCAGATCACACAAGTCAATCCCCGCGCATCACCCAATCTCATCAAACTTATCACGTGCCTAAGAGTACGGATATCACTGTCAGTAGCTCAAATATTGAGGAAAATCAGAGCATACAGTTAAACACCCGCCCTCCCATGCCTACTATCCCCATTCTCCCGAGTCAATTAGCTGTCACAACTATTTTCAATTCGATCGAATCTTTGGGATTCGCTAATATTGCAGGTAAAGTATTTTCTGGCGAGCAAGCTGAAGCGCGAAAAGACGCAAATTTAGACGTTAGCACCAAAAACGTTTACAGTGAAGGTTTAAAAAATCTCGAACAAAAAGACTTGCACGCTGCGATTAAAAATTTCACCGCCACAATAAACATTAATCCGCAATTCGCGCCAGCTTACAACGATCGAGGTGTTGCCCGCTACAAATTAGGCGAAAAACAGTCTGCCATCGAAGATTTAACTACCGCCATCGAACTCAATCCCTACCGAGCCAAGTATTACAGCAATCGGGCGTTTATGCTGGCTGGTTTAAAAGATTATACTGGGGCGATCGCAGATTACAACTCAGCACTGCTGCTCAACCCCAATTTAGCCCAAGCTTACTTTAACCGAGGCACTATCCGCCTGCAAATGGAAAATTCCCTGGCAGCACTAGCTGATTTTGAGTCAGCAATTCGCCTCGATCGCAATTTTGCGAAAGCTTATTACAACCGAGGAGTGACTAGATCTAAATTGAGAGAGCTACAGGGAGCTTTTGAGGATTTTCAGAAAGCCGCAGGGCTGTTTAAGCAGCAGGCAAGAATGGATTGCTATCAAGATGCGGTTTCTAAACTTAGACAGCTATGTTATTAGTTGAATTTGGAAAATGGGAATTGATCGTCGCCTAAGGTGCGCAGTGCGCACCCTAAACCTATAGTTAAAGTTAGCCAATTCTCAAAGCTGCGTCTCCCGTCGGCAAGCTATCTCGAGGGGCAGCAGTAGGCAAATTAATTGCAAAAGCAGCGTTTTGAACTGCTGCGGGGGCGGCATTTTGAACAATGGCCAAAGTAGCCCCTCCAAATTGAATTAAAGTGTTGCTTCCAGACTGAGTGAATGCGACATTTGACAAACTCGCACCCCCAATGCCAATACGATCGCCCTGGGCAGACGTAAAATCAGTAATTGTATTTGTTCCCCCATCACCTGTGATTAAAACAAAAGTATCTGCTCCGTTGCCACCAGTGAGAGTGTTGTTACCTGAATCTCCAATCAAAATATCATTACCATCGCCACCAATTAGCACGTCATTCCCTTTACCGCCTCTCAAAAAGCTGTTACCAGCACCGCCAATAAGAGTGTCGTCGCCTTGATTTCCAGTCAGAATATCGTTGCCAGGACCACCGTTAATTAAGTCGTTACCTTTGCCACCTCTGAGAAAGTCATTACCTGTTCCGCCAGTGATGGTATCGTTGCCAGCACCGCCGTTAATTATATTGTTATTAGTAGATGAACCGATGATGCGATCGTTCCCGCTACCTCCCAGCACACCACCGGCGTTTTGCTGAGAGTCTTGGGCCGTGACTTGATAGTTGTTGGGGGTATTAGGCAATCTGAGCGATCGCAAAGGCAAATTTGCGAGATCGGTAGTATTGACCAAATTGTTGAGTACAGCAGTATCGGTAATGATGCTCGAAACCCGACTGGGGACGATTCCTTGAACTACTGTTGCGCTAGAAATACGATCGCCCTGCTGCACCGCATTCACCGTTGCAAAACCTTGAGTTACGTTGCCAAAAACAGCATATTTTCCGTCTAAAAACGGCAAAGTATCCAAAGCAAAATAGAACTGCGAAGAAGCCGAATTCAAAGCAGTAGAACGAGCCATTGCCACGGCCCCGACAGTGTTTTGCAACTGTGGTGTCTGAGTTAAAACTTGGTTGTAAACAGGTTGCGCGGCCCCTTGCGGTTTGATTTCCAAAGGAATAAAACGCGCCTGATTGGTATCCGGGTCAATAAAATTACCCGCTCCCAATTGACTTGCCGGAATTGTGGTATCTCTGCTTTTCGGATCGCCTCCTTGCACCACAAAAGGCGTTGGCTGGCGTACAACTCGGTGAAACATCACCCCGTTGTAGACGCCGCGTTCAACTAAGTCAACAAAATTTCCCCCAGTAATCGGGGCATTAGTGCCGTCTACTTCGATCGTCACCGGTTGACCGTTAATTACCTGGACTACTGTAACTTTGCCTGTTAAAGGGAGTGCAGCGCTCATAAGTAAATTGCTATTTGAGTGAGTGATATTTGGGTTTTATACCAAATCCTGGCTAAATATCCCCTTTATTTCTTAGCCTGCGGAGGCGGGCTTCGTCCGTATAGAAGCGGTTTTAACCGCCGAATCATCAAAGGGATGGGTAACTCGGATTTAGTATTAGAAGCAATCCGCGAATTGCCCCTACCCATTTAATCAGAAAACTGTAAACTTGTGTTAAGTACAGTTCTACTTCTAAATTTATGATTTTCCGCCGCAAGTTTTGTAGCACTTTATTGGCAATTTGTCTAGTCTTTCTGAGTTTCAATTTTGCCCCTTCAGCCTTTGCCCTCGGCGGCAAGCTGCCGGCGGTGAATCAAGCGGCACCTGATTTTAGTTTGCCGACAAACAGCGGCGACGGACAAGTCTCGCTGTCCGATTATCGCGGTAAGTGGCTGGTAGTCTACTTCTATCCCAAAGATTTTACATCGGGTTGTACGATCGAAGCGCGCCGATTTCAGCAAGACTTACCGAAATACTTAGCAAAAAACACTCAAATTATCGGCATCAGCGCTGATGATGTCAACTCCCACGCGGAATTTTGTGATTCGGAAGGTTTGAAATTTCCCCTATTAGCTGATACCGACGGCAAAGTTAGTAAAGCTTACGGTTCTTGGATGAGTTTTATCTCGGCGCGGCACAGTTTTATTATTGACCCTGAAGGCATTTTGCGGGAAACTTTTGTCAAGGTTAATCCGGCGATTCACTCAAAAGAAGTGTTGGCTCGTTTAGGCCAATTGCAGGCTAACGGCTAATACGATTTTAGATTCTAGATTGAAGAATTGAATAATTGAATAATTGGGGGAGCATCTCAGTTTTGTTTTTATAGTGTTGTCCCCGGCTAACTATATAAGCCCGTGCGAGCGGAGACGTTCGCACTCCCAAACAACGCTTTTTACATTGATTGAGATGACCCCACCCCAGCGGGGTTATTTTACGCAAGACGAGACTTGGTAACGAGAGAACGTGACAGGCGAAGAGAGTAAATCTAAAATCTAAAATCCAAAATCGCCTGTCCCGCCATACTCAATGAGAATTAAACTTGCTATTGACTGCCACAGGCTCAGAAGAAGATGCAGCCTCTGACTGATTCTTCCTTATGCTAGAAAAACGACGTTCCGGGTCAATTCTCTCGAAGGTTGGTGGCAACCAAACTCGGATGACCAACAAGACTCCCAAAACCAGCAAAAATGCGCCTGTTGATAATATTTGAACCCAGGGAGTTTCCAGCACTCCCCGCACGATAATTTCTCGCAAAACTGAGACAATACAAACTTCGACCGCCACACCAATTGAAACGCGCTGCTCTTGCAAGTAAATAATTAGAAGCCGAAATAATTCCACCAAAACTAATAAAAATAGGATGTCTGCCGTCACTTGCTGAAAATTCAAAGGAGGCAGCAGCGAGAAAAACATTTCTCGTAGTTCTATGACCATGAAGCAGAACAAACCGATGCACAAAGAAATTACAATTAAGTCTTGAACTGTTTCCAGACCGCTGACTATTGCTTTCAAATTCAACCATTGTGGGGAGTGATTGGTCTGGTCATTTGAACGGTTTTCCATTGACGGCTCCTGGAATCTGTTGGACTTGCTTATAGCTTAAGTTAAATTGAGCTTATCTTTGACAAAAAACAGGTTTAATTTATTTATAACCATCATCAAGCTTCCCTCTGTTGAGAATTTCCCACAAAATTTTATTTATAGCGCAGGCGGGTTGACTTTTTGCCAATATTTGTGCTATGTAAAATCGGGGATTAGTAGATTTGGTGAAAACCCGAATTCAACATCCTAAAATGCTGTAACTGAGATAAAATATGAAAATTGTAAAGAATTATTTACCACAGCTTGATAAACTCAAGCTAGCGACTCTAGGCTAAAATCATACAAAAGCCGGAAAGTCAACCCAAAAAAGCCACCAAGAGAGGATTGAACACAATGGCATTTACACTAGCACCATTACCCTTCGCCGCTGACGCCTTAGAGTCAGGTCATATGTCGGCCAACACCTTTTCGTTCCACCACGACAAGCACCACGCTGCTTATGTAACCAATCTCAACAAACTGATTGAAGGCACCGAACTAGCCAGCAAATCCCTCGAAGAAATTGTGATGGCATCTGCTAAAGACCCATCCAAAGCCGGCATCTTCAATAATGCAGGTCAAGTTTGGAACCACAATTTCTTTTGGAATTCGCTCAAACCGGGTGGCGGTGGCACTCCGACAGGAGCTTTAGCTGATAAAATCAAGGCCGACTTCGGCAGCTTCGACAAATTCAAAGAAGAATTTAAGGCTGCTGCGACAACTCAGTTCGGCAGTGGCTGGGCTTGGCTGGTTTTGGACAACGGTACTTTGAAAGTTACCAAAACTGCTAACGCTGACACCCCGGTAGCACACGGCCAAACTCCGTTGCTGACTTTGGATGTGTGGGAACACGCTTATTATTTGGATTTCCAAAATCGCCGTCCCGATTACATTGCTAATTTCCTCGATAACTTGGCTAACTGGGATTTCGCAGCAGCAAATTTCGCTGCGGCTTAGTAGCATCTGAGTTTGAGAACTAAATGCGTCACTACAAACTTTCATCGGTTTGTAGTGACGCATTTAGTTTTTCTTTCCGAGAACTGAAATTCTCGCTACTAGCTTAATAGGTTCGCTTAAGTAGGTCGGCGCTGTAAAACGCAACTATGTAAACGATTGTCAAGTATCCAAATGCGCGATCGCAGCACTCATTAGCCTTGTTTACATACTGTTACATATTGAAGTTTAATCCCAGCTACCTACTTAAGTGGATGTAATAATAGGTGTGGTAGTTTTGGAACTTCCACTGCTTAGACGGTATCTTACCTGTGCAGATTGATAAACCCATTTGTGCGAGGGAAGGATAGTAACCCACATTCCGCACTTCAAAATGTAATACGTAATTATTACACCTGTTTGGTAGTTTAGCAAACACCAAAATAGAAAAAGCTAAATATTTATACGCAAACAAAACAAATAAAACGTCAAATAACTCAGAATTCTCGTATTACTTGGCATACTACAAATTGACGTGCCGAATGTGGGATAGTAAAGCCCCTCTCGATCTTGCAAAATCGGGACGATTACCATGCCTATATAGCAATCCTAATGAATTTTCTAGATATATAAAACTTGAAATCCCTGCTATACATGGAGTCTAGCAAGAGAATGGGTCGTTATCTCTTGAGACTCAGATCTGATTGCTATAGTAGTGTTGTGAAAGATAGAGGTCTGGACAGATAGATATCTGGAGAGATATATTTTTAATACTGGGTGCAGCGATATTTGACACAAGTTTTGGAGTAGAGAAAATGACCAAAAACGTATCAGTAGTTATTCCATCTTATAACAGCACCCAATTTTTACCGGAAGCAATTGAGAGCGTACTTGAACAAAGCTACCCTCCTTTTGAGGTCATTGTAGTAGATGATGGCTCTACTGATGAGACGAAAGAAGTCTGCGATCGCTACCCGACCGTAAAATACGTCTATCAAAACAACCAAGGCGTTGCTGCTGCACGCAATACTGGTCTGCGGGTTAGTACAGGAGAGTATATTCTCTTCCTCGATAGTGATGACTGCCTGTTACCTGAAGCGATCGAGATTGGAGTCAAGCACATCAACGCCCTGCCAGAGGTGGGCTTTGTATTTGGTCGTTATTTCTTCTATTCCATTCAACCCGATGGCTTATACAAAGTAGAAGAGAAATAT
>JBDTEI010000086.1:0-4049 GCA_039922675.1 Microcoleus sp. | reverse complement strand
AGTTCCTTTTTTTAGAGCGGATTTTTTAACAAAATTGGAAGAAAGCTGGTTGCTTCAACAATACTGAAGAAACAAGAGCATCTCAGTTTGGGTTTGGTATGGGTGCGGAGAGAGAAAACTCTCCCGTGAGATCCGGCTGCAAGGTGTGCACGCTCTTTCAGAAAATAAAAAATGCTTTTTAGTCTCATTGAAATGCTCCTCAGAGCGATCGCCTAGTTAGGGTTATCAATGATATCAGCTTCAAAAAAAATGCAACTCGCTTGCAAGCTCCCAACCCTTGTTTAATCAATCATTCCCAATCAAAAATAAAAAATTGTATGAGCTACCTTGAGAGATTGACCAAAAAATAAAACATCATAACAAACTGGCAACTTGTTCGGATTAGTACAATAGCTGAATGAAGAAGCTATTAGGGTATATTTTTTTGAAAGAGAACACAGGGTATGGAACTAAATTTACAGAAATTTTATAAAGCCTGCAATCCCAGCTACACCCTGGCGGTAGCAAATGAAGAAGACCGACAATACTATATCGATTTCTCGTCAGTGCGCGGCGGCACAATCGTAGAACAATTGGAGCGCACTATCAGCCGCCTGTCGCCCGACGTACCTACCTGTCAATTATTCACCGGTCACATCGGCTGCGGTAAATCAACAGAATTGCTGCGGCTGCAAGCACAATTGCAGCAGCAAGGATTTCACGTTGTTTACTTTGAGTCGAGTAAAGACTTAGACATGGCTGATGTCGATATCACTGACATTTTGTTGAGCGTTGCTCGTCAAGTCAGCGAAAGTATCGAAAAAATGAAAATAAAGCTGCAACCGACCGGTTTTAAAGCTTTGCTCAAAGGGGTTGCTGATGTTTTTCAAACTCAAATAGACCTGAAAGCTGAAGCTCATGTTCCAGGTTTTGGGGAAATAAATGCCAGCACTGAGGGAGAGTTTTCTCTGGCGTTGGGAATTGGAAAAATTACGGCTAAGGCGAAAGATGCTCCGAATTTGCGATCGGAGTTGAGGCAATATTTGGAGCCGCGTACTAATGTAATTTTAGATGCGCTGAATAAGGAGTTACTCGAACCTGCAAATCAAGAACTCAAGCGCCAAGGTAAACAGGGACTTGTGGTAATTATCGACAATCTCGATCGCATACATCTGTGCGCGAAACCGACGGGGCGCCTTCAGCCGGAATATCTGTTTGTCGATCGCGGCGAGCAGTTGGCAAGACTGAATTGTCACGTCGTGTATACAATTCCTTTGGTGCTGATTTTCTCTAACGATTTGGGCCAGTTGACCAATCGCTTTGGGGTAGATCCGAAGGTTTTGCCGATGGTGCCGGTGCAGTTGAGCGACGGTTCTGAGTGTACAGAGGGTATCGAATTGCTGCGACAGATGGTTCTGGCGCGGGCTTTTCCGACGGTGCAGCCTTCGCAGCGCTATGCTTTGGTTGGCAAAATTTTTGATTCAGGGGAAACTCTCGATCGCCTGTGTCGAGTTAGCGGGGGTCATGTCCGAAATTTGTTACAACTACTCTATAGCTGTCTGCAAAAACAAGACCCTCCTCTGTCGCGGGAAACTTTGGAAAATGTGATCGTCCAGCGCCGCCACCAGCTTACTTTGGCGATCGAACCTGATGAGTGGAATTTACTGCGCCAAGTATCCGCTACTAAAACTGTCAGCGGGGAAAGTAAATACCAAATTTTGTTACGCAGTCTCTGGGTGTTTGAATACCGTTACGGCGAGGATTACTGGTTTGATGTCAATCCTATTTTGGCGGATGCAAAGGAGTTTCGCGAAACAGAAGATTTGGTGACAAAGCTTTGATTTGTTAAATACTCACAACGCCAATTAATTAGGTTTGTAGTGAGGACTTTAGTCTTTCTTAAATGCTGCGGACTAAAGTCTTCACTACAAACCTCTATTAGACCTCTTGCAAAAATCCGAAAATACCCTGAAACCATCTGCGTCAATCGGTGTTTATCTGCACGATATCTGCGGTTGCTCTATGACTCGAAGATTTCTGCAAGAGGTCTATTGTCCGCTGCAAGTTTTCCTAAATGCTTTGCACTGTATTTAGTGAGAATAATATGTGCCGTTGCTGAATCAAGGTTTGATATACTCCCCGCCCGCTTATGTGTGGAGATTCTTGACACTTCATTTGTCGATCGCCAGTTTTTTTTTAAGTATTATTACTGATTGACAAATGCAGCCAGTGTCTTAACTTATCGGGAATGACCGGAAAAGGGCGATCGCACGGCTAAAGTAGAGGCCGATTCAAAGCGTGGGTGCGATCGGTCAATTCATGCTGACTCGGTATCGCACCTTACCAATAACCTCTCGCTTGACTCCGATAACTCGGAGGGCTACCGGTGAAGTTGTGCGGCGGCCGGTAACGTATGTTGCACCGAGAAAACTTGCTAGTCCGTTCCAACCGAGTAGCGAGCTGCGGCTCAAATGGCATAGAAGTAAAAAATCTGTGCGTTTAACTACTTTTTTACGAATTGTTATGGTATGTTAACTTTAGTAGAGGCTGGCTCAAACAATTTAAAACGCCCGGTTATCAAATAACGTTTATGGTTGACCCGAAAAAAATCCTGCTGCAATGGGAAAGATATTGGTATAAAGTCCTTGGAAGATGGCAATCGTGTGCATTGACCTGCCCAATAGAAAGACCTCATCACCGACATATTGTTTGGAGTTGGATTGGCAGTTTTTTGGCAATTACCGCAACGTCCTATCTTTCTGTAAAAACTAATTCTCCTTTACTAATGGCTCCGTTTGGGGCTACAAGCGTTCTAATCTTTGGTGTTCCTGACAGCCCCTTGGCTCAACCCCGGAATGTCATTGGGGGCAATTTCTTAGCTGCTCTAGTAAGTTTAATAATTCTGCATTTTTTCGGTTCTTCTCCCTTTTCGATGGGGATAGCGGTTTCTAGTGCGATCGGCGTTATGCAGATGACCAAAACTCTACATCCGCCTTCGGGAGCAGTTGCGTTAGTTGTCATGATGACCAAACCAGACTGGCAATTTTTGCTAACACCTGCTTTTGAGGGATCGATGATCTTGGTCTTGTGCGCCGTGATATTTAATAATTTAGCGGACGAAAGGACGTATCCCAATCATTGGCTATAGCATGGTCTTTGATTAGTTCAAGTTATAAGTGCGATCGCAATTTCATATACAATTTCTGGGCGGGTGACAAAGATATTAAGGAGATCGACTGTTAGGAGGGTTGCAGCACGCAACCCTTTTCGATCAGCTATATCTACTCATGGCTCCCTTTTTTTCCTGGTTGAGCAATTACCAAAAAATGTAGAATAACGCTATCAAAAATATTCTTGATTCTTCTTTTCTTCTTCCATCAAAAGCCATCGGTTAAATTGGTTAAAAAATCAGTTGCCGAACTTTCTTCCACATCAAACTACTATGATTCAAGGCACTACTAAACTGCTCGGAGTAATCGGTCATCCGATCGCACATTCTCTGTCGCCGGCGATGCACAATGCTGCTATTTCTCACTTGGGAGTCGATTTTGTTTACCTTCCATTTCCGGTAAAACCAGAGGATTTAAAGGCTGCGCTTGCAGGATTTGCGGCGATCGACCTTCGGGGATTTAGCATCACGATTCCCCACAAACAAGCCATCTTACCACTGCTGGCCGAAGTTTCTCCGATCGCCCGGGCGATCGGCGCAGTCAATACCGTCTACCGAACTAACAAATGTTGGTGCGGCACAAATACCGACGTAGAAGGCTTTCTCGCGCCGCTGCAAACCCCCGCTTACCAACCTAAAGGGGGCTCGGATTGGAGTCAGAAAGTAGCGGTAATTTTGGGGAATGGCGGGGCGGCGAGGGCTGTGGTGGCTGGATGCGCGCAATTGGGATGTGCAGAAATTCACGTTGTCGGCCGCAACGCCCAAAATTTAGCGGAATTTCAGCAGAGTTGGGTTAATTCTCCCATGCCCCTGCAAAATTTGCAGGTGCATACTTGGGAGAATTTGTCAATGTTAATCTCGCAGGCGGATTTGCTGGTGAATACGACTCCTGTGGGGATGC
>JBDTEI010000085.1:0-7154 GCA_039922675.1 Microcoleus sp. | reverse complement strand
AGTTGCAGGGTTAGCCATCGCAGGATGCACTGAGACCGCCGAAATGAGCACCGACAGGGTTGCACCTGTCAATAATTTGATGTTCTGAAGACGCATTGAAACCTCACATTAACTGCTTTTCAGGGTCGGGTTTGCTTCCGCTGCGCGAAAATCCCAACCTCTAGACCTAATCCAGTTTAATCCCCGGAGTAGGAAATTTAGGACAATCTCAAAAAAGATTATCGAACAAGTGTTGAAGGACTCAACTTTACATCAAAAGTTCCCGATTTACAACAAGTTCAGCGCTTCGCATCTCTCTCTGTGTCGGCGTGATATATTGAGTTTGTTCGATCGACCGTTATAGTTTTTTTTATGCCGCGCTAACTCTTGCAGCAGCGCGGGAAACTCTCCCAACAGACAGGTTCTGCTTGCCGGATGCAGCAGCGGCGGCATAGTTTCAATTCTCGATCGCCTACCTCTCACAGCTAAAAAAATCAAACGAGTCGGAGGTAAAATTCAATCATTGGCTTGTAGGATTTACGTATCAAGTGGGTTTATTGACGAAAATCTATAGCAGAGCGCCACTGTTCCCCCTATAAAACCCCGGTTTCTTTGGTATTAGTGCGTAAGTTTTGTGTTGAGTTATATCGCATACGGTAACATCCGAATAATGTCCCTGTGCGAGCGTCCCCTTGGTTTCCGAAACCCAATTATAATTGATCTGTTGTGCAATTTAAACTAAAAACTGGGCAGCGTATTGACAGTCAAAAAGCCATGTCAAAACTTTTTAGATCGGGTGCGGTTTGCGGATAATTTAGATAGGAACTGCTGGTGAGGAGTTTAGCGAACAAAATAATGGTGAACACAAAATTTTTATTTAACCAGCTAATTGTGCTGAGTTTGAGTGTAGCGGCGCTGTCTGTGGCCCTACAGCAGCAGGCGACTGCCGAACCGATGGCTAATTCGAGTAATAGTGCGATCGCACAGCCCTCAAAATCTGAGGTAAAATTACCTAATCTCGGAGCTCCAGAATTGCCGCCGCTGAGCGAACCGTCTCAGTATATTCCCCAGGAACAAAAGGCGGCAGAAAATCCCATTGAGGAAGTGCGTTTAGTGCTGAAATTGCGAGAACGCCGGGTCTATGTTTACCATAAAAATAAGGTGCAAGCCAGTTTTCCGGTGGCTGTCGGGAAAGACGGCTGGGAAACTCCCACGGGCAGTTTTAAAGTCATGCAAATGATTAAAGATCCAGTTTGGGAGCAACCTTGGACGGGAGAACTTGTGCCCGCTGGCCCGGACAATCCGCTGGGAAGTAGGTGGATCGGGTTTTGGACTGATGGCAAGAATGTCATCGGTTTTCACGGTACTCCTACTCCAGAGTCGATCGGGCGAGCGGCTTCTCACGGTTGTGTCAGAATGTTTGATAAAGATGCCCAAGCTTTATTTGAGAAAGTCGCAGTTGGCACTCCAGTGATTGTTGAGAAGTAGTTTTTATCGAGTATAAAAACATCAATTCCCGGCTTGAAATCGCGGCTACACAAACAAAGTCAGGATGGTGCGCGGACTAAAGATTTTCTTAGTCCGCGGAGGAGGACATCGTTTGTGTAGTAGCGGTTTTAACCGCCGAGTTTCAACCGCCGAGTAATTTTGATATCAAATAGATTGCTGGTATTTTTCCAGCAATTCCGGGATGTAATCGTAGCCATCAACACCAATTACCGGAATGATATTAGGACGACTTTTAGCCAAAGATTGTTTAAAAGCGACCGCCCCCATTTGTCCGCGCAAAATTGTCAGCAAACCAGCCGATTGACGCCACTCCATCGCCCCAATTTGCTCCAAAGTATACATCCCCAAACTACCAGCAAATATCGCTTGTTCTAGTTCATTCAAACTGTAATAAGCTTGAGCTAAATAAGCCAAATTCAGACCTTGCAGATATAAGTCGCCGGAAAATTGGGCAGCTTGCCAACCTTTGACCAAATATTCGATCGCACCTGCCGCATTTTCGAGAGCAATTTTAGCGATTCCGAGACTGCTAGAGCAAAAAGCTTGACTTTGCCGATCGCCCAATTTCTCCGATAATAACAAGCCTTGCTCCAAATAGCCGATCGCACTCTCATAAACCTCCGGTTCCGCCTCCTCCAACTGCCGCGCCTGAAACACCTCGCTGTAGCCCAAATTAGCCAGCGCATTTGCCTCACCTTGCCGCTCTCCCGCTTGCCGTGCCATAATCAAAGCCCGCTGGCTGTAATTAATCGCTTCTTGATAATTTTTTTGAGCCACATAATTGCGGCTGATGTGATTGAGATTGGCGACTTCGCAGGCTTTATCTCCTTCGAGACGGGCAATGTCCAGGGATTGCTTGTGCAGTAAGATCGATCGTTCGTAAGCCCCAGCCGCCTGCATCGAATAACCCAAAAGAGTCAGAATTCGAGCCTTCGCTTGAGTACCTTCAACGCGGCGCAGCGGTTCATCTAAATAATCCAAAGTATGCCGCAGAGCTTTACCATCAAACGAAGCAAAAATCCCGCCGTAAAGCGGAAAGTATTCCCGCTGAGAAAACGCGCGCAAAATTTGCAAAGTCACTTGAAAACAAGCATTTGCCAACTGTTCGCCGCTCTTAGTAGAATTATTAAATCCACTAGCTAGCTGACTCCAAATTACCGAAAAAGTAATGTAAGTAGAAATCGAAGCTTTTGTGGACACCTTAGAATCGTAAACTTGCTTATCGAACCATGTTACCAATGCCCGCTGCAAGCATTGCAAAATAATCGCCAATTCCACCAACGTACCTAATTCTATATTAGACTGCTTGGCTGCAAGTTCAACGATCGATTCACCCCTGGCAATAGTCTGCAAAAGAGCGTGCGTAAAAGGACTGTTAACTTTTTTTGCCCAAAAAGCCCAAGGCCCATTTTGTTCGGGACTGCCGGCAAATCCTAGCTGCTGCGGCTGATAAATCCAGCCTACGAGTTCCGGTTCCAAGCGCTGCCAAGATTCTAAACCTTTGGCAATCCCGCTGGTAATTTGCTGCAAATCTCGCTCGGTTTCGGGATTGGTAGTTTGCAGCATTTGTTGGTGTACGGATTTCGACAATTGCTGCAATTGATCGAGAGTCAGGGGATGTTCTTTATTGGGATCGATTATTTGGAAGATTGCCAGGAGGCGGCCGTTGGATTCGGCGGTAAGGATTTGTTGGATGGAGGTTGCGATTTCGCGATCGACGCGGTTATCCTTCTGCCACCGTTCCCATTCTCCTTGGATAGTTTTTAGTGCTCTGAGGCTGCGATTTGCCTTGGCTTGTTTGATTTCGTCCTTTTCATTTCTCAGCAGGTTGTCGGTGGCATCGAGGCGTTCGCCGAAACAGCGTTCAAAGATTTCGCCAGTGCCGGTGCCAATGTCTTGCACCAGCATTTGATATACTTGTTCTTTCGAGCGAATTTGACCTTTGAGGGTGATTTCGACAATTTTATCGATCAGTGCTAGGTAGCGATCGCGCAATGAAGTAGATTCTGGCATAAGTTATTTTTAGTTAATAAATTTTTATTGACACCGCGAGCCGTATTGCAGGCTGCTACTTAATTTTACAGATCATCTGGGTTAATGCCCATGTCTCGCAGGCGATCGGCCAATCAATTTGCTCGCTGTCTTTCCGATTCAGCCCACTGACTCTCTAATTCAGCCCGTTGTCTTTCAAATTTTTCGGGAGTCAAAACCCAATCACCACTAGCATCGTACCAGCGCAGCCACAACCTTGAAAAACCTTGATAGCAACCTTCCCAGACACCAATACCTAATTCTAACTCCGGTATCCAGAAGCGCGAATCAGTTAAAAATTGTTCGCAGTAACGATTATCAATCAATTGAAATACTCTCAATTGATTAGTGTAGCGACTAAAAACAAAGTAGTAAGGAATCTGCAAAAATTCTTCATAAACTCGCCACTTAGTAGGAGGTTTATTTCGCACTTCTGGTGTGATTACCAAATCTTCATTTTCTGTTCCAGGTGACAGCAATTCGACTACTACTAGAGGACTAATATTTTCTTGCCACATCACGTAGCTGAGGCGCAATTCCTCACCGCGATAAAATCTCGAAGCGCCCAAGACGACAAACCAATCGGGTCTTTTATACCAATTGAGATGGTTAGAATCGTAGTATAGATTGAGGTCTGTTGCTATAAAGATTTGTTCTAGCGGATGGTTGCGGGGACGGCAGGTTAGACGCAGCAGTTCGGGTTGATAGTCGTGGTATTCGTCGGGCAAACCGGGCTCCTCCGGGTCTTCACTGGGTAGATCGTACATCGTAGGGAGGACTTTTGTGTGCGAAGACTGCGAATCCGGTACGTACATCGTCATAAGATTACCCTGGCGAGACGGCTTAAGGAGATTGAGGCGGTACGGTAATTAAGACATTATAGCGCAAAGCTATAGAGGAAGGCGGAAGGAGGAAAGAAAAAGGAAGAAGGAAGAGGTAAGTATGATGTGAAACTTGAAGTGTGGCTGTGAAATATTTGGGATCATCTCATTTTTGTAAAAAGTATTTTTTTGTGAGTGCGAGCTTAAGATATCGCACGCATTAAAGCAAAACTGATATGCTCCCAAATATTTGGCCATAACAGAGGTTTTCGATAATTGCGATCGCCCTTTTGTTATGGCCTCGGTTTTACACTCGAACTCCGGCCTTCTCTCAGACTTGGTGACGGTACGCCGTTTTTGAAATAACAGCGAGCTCGATCGCCCTCCAATCCCGGCCGCACATAAGTAAAAGACTGACATTGGTCATCAACCGCACAGATTTGCTTGCAAAGATCCGGGTCTGGTTTGCTAATGTACATATTGTTATAATCAAAGCCGATTCTGTCAGTATCTACTTCTAAATTCCACCTAGTCAGCCGCCAGTATTCATGTCCTCCCCATCCCACCATCACCAGTATTCCCGCCGCCAGCCAAGATTTTGAGGATTGAAAAAAGGTATTTGGAGTCAATTTTGCCAGCGGATGCGATCGCCATTGGGGCTGATGTAATTGCAGCACTGGTTTCTGTCGCTGGCTGACGAGAGAGTTTAAATCTTGCAGGACTTTTTCGGGCGATCGATAACGGCTTTTTAGGGGAATTTCAATCATTTTATCCAAAATCCGCGCCAGTTCTGCGCTGACTGGATTGTCGATCAAATAATTCCGCCAAACAAACTTGCTTTCACTAGCATCGTACAGATCGAAAGGCTCGATTCCCGTCAGCAAGTGGATGCAAGTAACGCCCAAACTGTAAATATCGCTAGCAAATACAGCTTTACCGATTGTTTGTTCGGGGCCGGCATAACCCGCACTACCAATAGTTGTCCCAGTTTCACCAAAAGCGCAGGCTGCGACATATTTTGCTGCACCAAAATCAACTAAAACAAGTTGACCGTCAGCATGGCGGCGGATAATATTGTCTGGCTTAATATCGCGGTGAATTACTTGTCCGCTGTGGATAAATTGCAGCACGGGCAATAAATCTTGCAGCAAAATCCGAATTTGATGTTCGCGAAACGGGCCGTTTTGAACTAACTCTTGAGCTAAGGTTTTGCCGTCGATAAATTCCTGTACAATATAAAGCCGATCGCCCTCCTCGAAATGTGCTAAAAGTTCGGGAATTTGCGGGTGTTTTCCCAACTGTTCCAAGCGTACTGCTTCCTGGCGAAATAATTCGACTGCTTTGGGAGCGTTATTGTGTTCTTGAGGGAAAAACTGTTTGATGACGCAGGGAGGATTTGAGGGTTTAAATTCATCTTGTGCTAGCAAAGCGATGCCAAAACCTTCTCTGGCGATCGACTTGGTGGGACGGTAGCGATCGCCCAAAAGCAAGTTGGTTCCGCAACTCAAGCAAAATTTAGCACCTGCGGGATTGCTATCGGGTTTTTTACAGTTGGGGTTGAGACAGTAACTCATGGTTGGTGTGAGGAGAGAATTACAGCAGTGAATCTATTTTAAATGCTGCTAAGGGCGATCGGGAAATCTCGAATTTAGGGCGATCGCATCTTCGACAACCAACCAAAAATTATTTAGGTGTAACTTTTGCTAGGAATTTGGATATATGAATCGAGCATTTACGGCTGCTGATGAATAGCCAAAAAACGGCGCTCAATTTCTTTTAGAACTGCTGCGTCATAATAAATCATACCGCAATCAAGACAAATCTCAACAGGCGTATTAGGAACTAGCAAGTATTTACCTTTGTGACTGTAAAGATAATTGATTTTACGTTCCTCATAGCTGTTGCTACCGCAGGTATTGCATCGGATTTCTCGCATGAGTTTATCCTCATGATCCCGGATTTCGGATTCTCAATCGACCTAATTCATTAGACAAGCTTGAATATCTTCTCTTTCTAGCCAAGAATAGCCTTCTAAAATGGTTTCTGGAGAGTCGCCGGCGGCTAGCATTTCTAGAATATGCTCGACAGCCAGCCGGCGACCCCGGATAATCGGTTTTCCGTTAAATATTTTGGAATTTACGGTGATTCGTTCTAAAAGTTTTTGAGCATCCATAATTTGAGGCATAATTAGATAATCGCTTTTCCGTCATATTTGATGATTTCCGAACCACTTACTTTCTCACAAAACACTCCCATCTTAGAAGCCCAAGGATTAACTCGCCGCTTTGGCGGTTTAGTAGCTGTAAACGACGTATCTTTTACAGTTAAAAAACATGAAATTTTTGGATTGATCGGCCCTAACGGCGCTGGCAAGACTACTCTGTTTAATGTAATGACTGGACTGATCCCTGCCTCTAGTGGCAATCTGATTTATGAAGACGAAAATATTTCTAAATTGCGGCCTTATCAAATTGCCAATAAAGGTATTGCGCGCACTTTTCAAAATATTAGATTGTTTGGAGAACTTTCTGTTTTGGATAACGTGGCGATCGCCCGACACATCCACAGCCGATCGCAAAATCCGGTATTATCACTACTATCGGGGATTTTCGCCTTACCAGAGTCTAACGCAATGGAGCGCCAAACCCAGCGGAAAGCCAGGGAATTGTTGGATTTGGTCGGATTGGGCGATCGCGCGGGCGAACAAGCCAAAAACCTGCCCTACGGCGACCAGAGGCGCTTAGAAATCGCCCGCGCCTTAGCCCTAGAACCGACAATATTGCTGTTAGATGAACCAGCGGCGGGGATGAATCC
>JBDTEI010000084.1:0-5599 GCA_039922675.1 Microcoleus sp. | reverse complement strand
AACCATCTGCGTCAATCGGTGTTGCATCTGCCCGATATCTGCGGTTGATCTATGACTCGAAGATTTTTGTAAGAGGTCTAATATAAGTGGAAATATCGGGGAAAATTCAGCTTTTTTGCTAGATTGTAAAATAAAGTTTTGTGTCAAAACCTGCAAATACCTGCTGAGTGGGGTTGACAAAATCCGTAAAGTGTGGGCGAAGAGTGACAGCAAATAAGATTGGTAGCAAAAAAGAGCCAAAATGCCCCAAACAGGTAAAAAAAAGTCGATCGGGCAAAGTAAGTTCGCCGAGGACTAAAAATATGGTGATGAGTGAGATACAATTGACCTGTTCTGAGCCAAGAATTGGTCAACATCACAAGTATCCTGTAGAAGTCTGAAGTTGAGAATCTCAGGGTTGTCGAGGAGCGGGAGCAAACAGAAAACTATGCCTCAAAAAGTAATCGCCAAACAGATGTCTTTGGAATCAGCGTCCGATCCGATCTCCGTGGTTGCGACCGTCGAAACAGTGCCAGCCGAAGCAGTGGCAGTAGAGTCCTACGCCGATCGGTTGATGGACGAACTGTTTGAAGGAGTCGATCGAGCATTTGAGGGCAGCGGGGGACTGCCAGCCGAGCCGGTGGCGCCAGAATTCGTGGCCCTCAAATCGATCTCAGTACCTCAAATAGTTTTGTCGCAGTTGGCGCCAGAGCCTCCCCGAGGTGGCGAAAAAGACGTAGAAGCGATCGCCCGCCAAGTCGCCCTAGAGACAACCAAAAAACAGCAGTCCAAACAATCATTCGACAGAATTCTGCTCGGAGCAGCCTGTGGATCGCTGCTGCTAGTCCTGGGATTGTGGCTCGCAAGCAGGTCGGGACTGGTGCGCTTGCCCGCAGCCACGGCCCCACAGACGCCGGCAGCAAGCGGCAAAACCGCACCAGATACCCCGTTTGTCGAATACGTGCAGCGCTCGCTAGTAGCGATCGAACAAAACAAAACACCCCAGTCCAAGCCGCAACTTGCCGGAGTTCCCGGAGCCGCCACACCAGGTACTCTGCCGAGCATTGCAATTTCCGGCGCGCCGCCGCCAACCGCAGGTCTTTCGACGGCAGTCAACCGCATCGCTGATGCGCTAGAACAAGTCGCCGCGAAGCCGGGAGCGCCCGCGCCCCAAGTCGTAGTCATCCCTCCCCCCGCTCAGGTGACGGTGGCTCCAGCTCCTCCGGCTCAGGTGACGGTGGCTCCTCAAACCGTTGCAGGTTCTCCCTCGCCGGCTGCTCCAGTCTCAGGTAGGGCGATCGCTGCGGCCGGGAATCGAAGTCCCGTCGCCGTTTCCCCTGCTCAGTCGGAGGCTCCCCAGCCGAAGATTTTGGCTCGCGAAACCGAACCGGCACCAACAGCAGGGCAATCTGCGCCGGCACCTGCTGCGAGGGAATCCGCACCAGCCGTCAGCAGCGCGCCGACTTCCACGCAAACGCTGGTGGGAATTTTGGAGTTGGGCGATCGATCGGCTGCTTTGTTTGAAGTAGACGGTGTAGCCCGCAGAATTTATGTCGGCGAAACCATCGGCGCTAGCGGGTGGACGCTGGCAGAAATCAAAAATCAAGAAGCAGTTATCCGCAAGGGCGGAGATGTGCGATCGGTTTTTGTCGGGCAAAAGTTCTAATCAGTCATCAGTCATTAGTGCGAGCGTCCCCGCTCGCGAATGTTATCAGTCATCGGTCATTAGTTCGGATTTTGGTAATCGGTAATTGGTAATTGGCGATCGTGATGCTGTACCTCAAAAGGGTTGAAAACAGTTATAATAACTAACAACTCATGAGCAATCGCCAATGATGATTATTAGGTTCTATCGGACAGAATATAACAACTAATGACCATTGACTAATGACGTTCGCGAGCGTCCCCGCTCGCACTAATAACTAATAACTGAGGAATTATAAAAAATGGGCTTATTTGACGATTTCAGCCGCTTTCTAGAAACCAAATTAGAAGAATTTTTACGCAGCAATCCCCATCTGGAATTGCAAGCAATAGAAGAACAACTCAAGGAACAAGAAGAAGATACCCTGCGGCTGATTCTCGAAATCCAGAAACAAGAAAAAACACTGCAAGCAGAAATTCTCTCCGCCGCCCAAGAAATTCAGCGCTGGAACGATCGAGCAAACAAAGCTAAAGCAGCTCAAAGGCTCGATTTAGCTCAAGCAGCCCAAGAGCGACAAGCGTCTTTGCTGCGTCAGGGAAATCAGCGCTGGGGACAAATGCAGGGCTGCAAAGAGCGAATTGAAAAAGCAAAAGAACTGTACCGCCAAATTCAATTGCGGCGAAAAGAAGTTCGCTCAAAAGCAGCGGAAGCGGCTGCGGCGGCTCAAACTACTACTAAAACAGAGCAGAATTGGGATACTAAGGGTTGGAATCAAAGTTATAATTATCAGAGTTTTAATGCAGCAGATCCTTTAGAAGACAAGTTTCAAAACTGGGAAGCTCAGGAAGAACTCGATCGCATGAAGCGCAATGTCAATCGATAGTTTGTAGTCAATCTAAAATCTCTCTTATCTTCCTCTGTGTCCTCTGCGCCCTCTGCGGTTCAATCAATCATTCCTAAATCAAATAACAGAAATCCATGACAGCTCAAAACTCTCCAGTTTCCCCCATCACCTGGCTTGAAAACCGAGTTCTACTAATTGACCAAAACCGACTGCCGAAAGAATACGCTACAGTCGAAATTACCAGCTCTCAAGATATGGCTGAGGCGATTAAAACTATGATCGTTCGAGGTGCTCCGGCGATCGGCGTAGCGGCAGCTTACGGGATGTATTTGGGCGCGAGGGAAATCGAAACGGGCGATCGCACCGAATTTCTCGCTAAACTTGAAGAAGTTGGTGATTTATTGCGATCGACTCGTCCCACAGCCGTTAATTTGTTTTGGGCAATATCCCGAATGCTCAAAACAGCCGAGAAAACTAGCGGTTCCGTCGAACAAATACAAAAAACTTTGTTAGAAATGGCCAAAACCATTCAAGCCGAAGACTTGCAAACTTGCAAAAATATCGGCGACAAAGGTTTAGAAGTTCTGCCAACAACACCCAAAAAATTGAACTTACTAACTCACTGCAACGCCGGTGCCTTAGCCACAGCAGGTTACGGTACAGCTTTGGGCGTAATTCGTTCTGCTTGGCGAGAAGGCAGACTTGGCCGAGTATTTGCTGACGAAACTCGCCCCCGTCTCCAAGGTGCAAAACTCACAACTTGGGAATGCGTGCAAGAAGGAATTCCAGTCACATTAATCGCCGACAATATGGCCGCTCACTGCATGAAACTCGGCATGATTCACGCAGTAGTTGTCGGTGCAGATAGAATCGCTGCTAACGGCGACGCAGCCAATAAAATTGGCACTTATAGTTTAGCAATTGTTGCCAAAGCTCACAACGTCCCGTTCTTTGTCGCCGCGCCTCTATCAACAATTGATTTTGAACTGGCAGACGGTAGCCAAATCCCCATTGAAGAACGCGATGCTGTTGAAATGTATCAAGTGGGAACTACGCGAATTTGTCCAGAGGGTGTAGAATTTTACAATCCCGCTTTTGACGTGACTCCGGCGGCCTTAATTTCGGCAATTATTACCGAACACGGCACGGTTGCTCCTGGAGAGTTGAAACAGTTTCAAGCAAAACAATTAGTTTAATTGTATGTTACTCACCCGCTCAATTCACAAGAAATCATTGCAAATAATCCCGCTTTTGTCAAGTAGGTTTACTGCTAAATTTGAGGGAAAGATTGAGGGAAAATTCTTAGGGAAACTGCCGTCTTGTTTCCCTAGCGCAACTCAAATTTTCAGCAATGCTACAAGCCGAATTCGTAGCTGTCGCAATCGGCAGAGAAAAGTTGCGATCGCAGTTCTAACTTTGCCAGTTGTTTTTGCGACAGTCGCTGAGGCTCAGTTGTCTCCAATCTTGAAAGCTCAGGAATCTGCTGCTAAACAATATGTGGCAGCAATGAATAAAGCTCAGCAAGACTACTATGCAAACAATACGGGTTTTACAACTTCTATTTCTAATCTAGGCCTAGGTCGCATTAAAGCTGATACAGCTAACTACAAATATTCAATTAATAACGGGAACAAAGCTGTATTTAATTATGCAGTGTCGAATCAAGCTAATCTCAAAAGTTTTGTGGGTGGAGTCTTTTTAGTAGGAAACAAAAGGCAAACAATTTTGTGTGTAAATGTAGCTGCGGGCAAGATTAAACCAGCTAATCCCGCTAATACCAATGGCGTTTTAAATTGCGCTGCTAAAACAGCAAAAATTGCTCAATAAACTATCTTTAATTTATGTGTGATTTAGCAGACAATTGGATTGTAAGCGCCGATTTTGCTAAGCAGTTGCTGTTAGAAGGAGCTACTCTGCTTGATGCTCGCGAACCTATTTTAAAGTGGTTTTGCCGTCTGCCGCCAGCTATTCCGGTAACTTGGCAGCAATTTGCCTGTTCCGACTTTCCGCACCAAGGTAAAATTATCGAAGATGATGCAGTTTTAACAGAAAAATTGCAAGCATTGGGAATTTGTCAAGACAAACCAGTCATTGTCATTGCCGATTCCGTGAAAGGCTGGGGCGAAGACGGGCGGATTGTTTGGATGCTGCGGACTTTGGGACACGAAAAAGCCGTGTTTGTCGATGGAGGATATCGAGCTTTTGTTAAAGCTGGAATCGATCGCACAAAGCGCAGAAATCATCCATCGCAGCCGGGAGATTTTATTGTCTCTCGCCGCTCGAATCGAGAAATTAATCGAGATGATTTAAAAGCTATTTTAGGTAATGATAATTTAGCCGTGATTGATGCGAGGGAGCCGCGAGAATATGCAGGTAAAACGCCTTACGGAGAAACGCGGGGCGGTCACATTCCCGGTGCGGTGCATCTCTACTACAAAGACTTGACAAACAAGCAGGGAAAACTGCTGGAACGCGAGGAAATTGTCGCTATGTTGCAGCAGAAAGGAGTTTCGGAGTCAAGTGAGATTGTGAATTATTGCTCGGGGGGAGTTCGCTCTGCATGGTTGACTTGTGTCTTGACAAATTTGGGATTTAATGCTAGGAATTATGCAGGTTCAATGTGGGAATGGTCGGCTGCGCCGGCGGATAGCTATCCTTTGGAAAAAAAACTAGGGCGCTTAACAGTTGACAGTTGACAGTTGACAGATGAGTGCGAAGTTTTTAGGCAGGGAATTTAAGCCCCAGCCTAAAAACAATCCACCTAAAGGTGGGGGCTTAAATCCCCTGTGCTTTGGTTAGTTTGGAGCTTTTAAATTATAGCGGTAGGGTGCGTCAGCTTGGAGTTTCTCAACTCACGATAAAATAACCATAGCTGACGCACCCTACTGAGGACAAAACCCAGTCATTCTAATGGGAATTTAACCTTGACAAACGGGCGGGTTTTAGTTTGACAATCTTAACCGACTTGTTCGATATACTGAGCGAGATCGTCGCGAAGGCGGCTGAGTTCGGCTTCGGTGGTGACGCGCAGGCGATCATCCCTAACCGTAATCAGCACTTTCGCAGCAAAGGGAGTCGCCCAGATATTCGGGTTGCAGAAAACCTCCAAAAATACATCCCCTGCATACCGA